>DATLWA010000023.1:0-13663 GCA_035576905.1 Gemmatimonadales bacterium | reverse complement strand
AGACGCGCCAGACCGGCGCCGAGTGCTACTACTGCGGCTGGGTGGTCTCGGACAAGCACTTGTTCTGCCCGTGGTGCGGCCGCGCCATCGCCGATCGCCGCTGGAGCGTCGAGCCGCTGAAAGCGCCCAAGGGATTCCGCTACGACCGCCGGTGCGAGTGGGGCTGCGGCGGCGGCGTGATGTATCCGATGGCGTTTTGCCCGTGGTGCGGCCGGCCGCAGAAATGGAAGTACAAACAGTTCGACAACCTCTGCCCGCATTGCAACAAGGGCGTCGACGACCGCATGGACATCTGCCCATGGTGCGGCGAGGACGCCACCGGTCGCGATCTGGTGCGCCGCGCGCTGACACGGGCGCGCCGCCTGCTGGTGGTCTCGCGATTGCGGGATTGGAACTACCGCGTGCTGTTGCGGCCAGGGGTGTCGGGTGTCACCCACCGCACGCCCAAGATCATCGAGATCGAACGCAAGTACGTGACCGGCAAGCGCCGCCGCCGTGACGAGATCTCCTGGAACATGCTCACGGGCCTGTTGCTACACGAGCTGGGCCACTCGTTCCTGTTCCATCACTGGAGCTGGACGCGCACGCGGCGGTTCCGTCGCGCCTTCGGCGAAGTGCGCAAAGCGTATCGCGTGGCCGATTCCAAGTGGGTGGACTTCGAGCGCCGCGGCGTGGCGACGACGCTGGCGGATTACGTGACGGCGTACGCGGGGACGCATCCCCAGGAGGACTTCGCCGAGACGTTCCGCTTCTACGTATTGCGGCGCGGCAAGCTGCGCGAGCTGTTCAGCGAGTTCGGGCGCAAGCGCAAAGGGGTCGTGGTCTACGAGAAGTTCCTGGCCCTCCACGATTACGTGCGGTCGCTCAGGGCGTAAGATCCGCCTCCGCATCCACCCGCGCCTCGAGCCGGCGTAACGCCGCCAGGTTCTCCGTGAGACTGTCGGCGGTCGCGAGGCCGGCACGCAGGCGCAACAACTCCAGCCGCACGTTCTCGATCGCGGTCACGGCGGTGGCGAGGCGGGCGGCGGTCTCGCCGCGCGCCTGCTCCAGCTCGCGCACCACCGCCGCGCGGCGCGGGGCCTCGGCGTCGCCGACCCTCGCGGCCGCGTCGTCCAGGCCGTCCAACCGGCGTCGTAACGCCGCCGCGTCACCTTCCAAATTGCCGAGCAACCGGTCCACCTCGACGAGCCGGCGGCGCTCGGGGTCGGGCAGCGCGCGCAGCACTTCGCGCGCCGCTTCCGCGAGCAACACCTCCGTCGGGCCGTCGGCCGCGGCGTCCACGGCCGGACGCCGGAATCGCGCCGCCCAGAACAGGACACGCCCCTTGAACCGCGCGACAAAGCGGCTGAACAATCCGGCCTTGCCGTCGCGCGGCGCCTCGAGGCGCGCGCCGAACCAGCGGCCGAGCGCGATCGGCAGGATGAACCCCGCCAGCTCGATCAGCACCGCCAGCGGTCCTTCCATCGTTCCCAATGCGGCGAGCTTCGGTCCGATCCAGAACCACAACAGGGCGCCGAAGCCCGCCACGTAGATCAACGCGCTCGCGCCGAGCCGCGGACGCGGGGCGGGCTCTTCGGCGCTGCGGCGCCGCGCCTCGCGCTCGATCGCCCGGGCGAGGTCGAGGTCCGTCCACCCTTCCGCCGCCGCATCGCGCACGAGGCGCGCGGCCGACATACCGCGCAGCGCCGTGAGGCTCACCAGGACCAGCGCGATCGCGATCGTATACACGTGCCCGAAGCCCATGAAGTCGCGGCCGCCGATGAACAGCTGCGTGAGCAACGCGACGCCCGCGAGCGTGCCATACCCGGCGAGGTCCACTCCGAACGCCGAGATCTCGCGCACCACGCGGCGCAGCGCCTCCGGAACGCCGGTGGCGTCGCGCGTCGTCCCGACGGCATCGGCTAACGCGCCTGCGGTCGGGAAACGCGCCGCGGGCGCCTTCGCGAGACAACGGTCGATGGCCGACGCGAGCGCCGCCGGCACGCCCCGCCGCAACGTGGCGACTGGTGGTGCGGGCAACGTCATGTGTTGCGCGAGGAGGCGCCGGGCGTCGTCGGCCTCGAACGGGAAGCGTCCGGTGAGAGCGAAGTACGCCGTGGCGCCCAGGGAGTAGAGATCGCTGCGGCCGTCGACCGGCTCACCCGCGGCCTGCTCGGGGCTCACGACGTGCGCCGTGCCAAGCATGCGGCCCGCGCCGGTGACCGGCGTGGACGCGGCGACCCGCGCGATGCCGAAATCGGCGACCAACGCGCGGCCGCTGCCGCGCTCGAGCAGAATGTTCTCCGGCTTGATGTCGCGATGCACCACGCCCGCCTCGTGCGCGTGCGCCAGCGCCCACGCCACCTCCTGCATGACGCGCGCGACGCCACCGGGAGGCAGCGGTCCCTCCTGCCGCACATGCTCGGCGAGCGTGCGGCCCGCGATGTAGGCCATCACGAAGAAGACGAGATCACCGTGCTCTTCCACCGCGTGAATCGGGACGATGTGCGGGTGCGCGAGCTGCGCGGCGGTGCGCGCCTCGAGCAGGAAGCGGTTGCGTAGATCGGGATTCGCCGCGAGGGACGGCGGCAGCAGCTTGATCGCGACGGGCCGCTCGAGTGCCACCTCGCGCGCCAGGAAGACGACGCCCATGCCCCCGCGCCCGAGCTCGCGTTGCAGCACGTAGCGACCCGCCACGGCGGCTTCGAGGGCGAGGAACTCAGGCGTCGGGGATGTCGGCATGTGGACTCAATGTACGCGCAGGTCGCAAGTGGCGACACGACGCGGGGATGCGAACATCGGTTTCGCTGCCGGAATTTTCGCTAGATTATGGCGGCTCTCCAAACGAGGTGTTTTCCATGGCGTTCCGCACGAGGAATCCCGCGCTGCGTGCCAGTGTGTTCGAGAAGTACGGCACCGTGGCCGCCGGCGAGGCGATGACCGTCGAGGGGACGGTCAACAAGACGGCATTCCTCTTGTTCTTGGTGGTGGTGCCCGCGGCATGGGTGTGGTCCCAGGTGACCGGCGCATTCGATCCGCGGGCGGCGGCCATGCCTTACATCCTGTGGGGCGTGCTCGGCGGGCTCGGCTTCGGGTTGGTCACGAGCTTCAAGATCGACTGGGCGCCCATCACCGGCCCGATCTATGCCGTGTTCGAGGGACTCGCGCTGGGTGCGTTCTCGGCCTATCTCGAGCTGACCTACCACGGCATCGTGGTGCCGGCGGTGGCGTTGACGTTCGCGACCTTCGCCTGCGTGCTGATGGCGTACCGCGCCGGGATCCTGCGCGCGACGCCGATGTTCACGCGCGTCGTCGTGTTCGCGACCGCGGGCGTGGCACTCTTCTATATCGTGTCACTGGCGATCTCGTTCTTCGGCGTCTCGGTGTCGTATTTCTCCAGCACCAGCACGTTGAGCATCGTGATCAACATCGGCATCGCCATCCTCGCCGCGATGAACCTCGTGCTCGATTTCGACTTCATCGCGAGCGGCGCCGAAGCCCACGCGCCGAAGCAGTTGGAGTGGTACGGCGCGTTCGGCTTGGTGGTCACGCTGGTCTGGCTGTACGTCGAGATTCTGCGACTGCTGGCCCGCCTGCGCCGGCGCTAACGCCGTAGCGGGACAAGCCTTGAACCGGCCTCGGGACATCCCCGGGGCCGGTCGTTTTTCGGGGTGCAACCATCCAGGCGCCCCGGCCATCTCTACGGTTAGCGCCGCCCGCCCGGGGCGGCTGTTCCCGTCTCCAGACCGGTAGGTCGCTCATGTCGAATCGCATGCTCACCCTGGTGCTGGCCGCCGCGGGTCTCGCATCCAGCTACGTGGCCGGCGTCAGCCGCACCACCTCCATGGCACCGACAGCAGTGGCCGTGCTCAAGCCCGTCGATTCCGCGCGGGTGGCCGACCTTTTGAATCGCCTGCGCGCCAGCGACTCGGCGGTGTGCGAGCTGGCGGGCCGGGCGATCACCAACATGGGCGGCTGGTTCTACGACGACACGCCGCGGCCCATGCCGATGCCGCGCCCCATGCCGATGCCCATGCCGATGCCGTTCGCCGGGCCCGGCCGCATCTACGTTCCGCGGCCGCCGCGCCCCGGACGCTCGGGCCGCTGGTTCGGCGGCGGCTGGTACGATGCCTCGTCGCTGGGAGCGTTCCGCGCCGTGCTGCGCGATGGCAATCGCTGCGTGCGGCGGGTCGCCGCCCGCGTGGTGGCCGACGCCGGCCAACCCGGCACCTACGAGCTGTTCGTCGTGTTGCTGCGCGACTCCGATGCGGGCATCCGCGAGAACGGCGCCCTCGGTCTGGCGGAGCTGGGCGACGATCGCGGCGAGCGGCCGCTGACCGACGCGATCAAGGATGCCGATGCCGGCGTGCGCGCTACCGCGGTGCTGGGATTGGGACGGCTCGAGCACGCCTCGAGTCTCGGCCCGCTCACCGCCGCGCTCGATGATCCGGCGGTCGCGGTCCGCCGCAACGCGGCCTGGGGCATCGGCGCGCTCGACCTGAAGAGTGCCGTGGATGCGTTGGCGAAGGCGCTGAGAGACGCGGATGGCGACGTGCGCCGCATGGGCGCCTGGGGTCTGGGACAGGTGGAGGATCGCTCGGCCGTGGCGCCGCTGGGACGCGCGCTGGCCGATCCGTCGGCCGACGTCCGCGCCACCGCCGCCTGGGCGCTGGGCCAGATCGAAGACAGCACGTCCGTGGTAGCGCTCGCGGGCGCCGTGAAAGACAAGGACGCGCACGTGCGCGCGGCCGTGGCCTTCGCGCTCGGCGCCGTGGACAATCACGCCGGCGTGGCGCCGCTGGCGACACTGATGCGCGACGCCGACGGCGACGTGCGGCAGACCGCGGCGTGGGCGTTAGGGAACCTCGATGCTGCGGCCGCCCTCACGCCGCTCGCCGGCGCGCTACAGGACTCCGACGCCGAAGTGCGTCAGACCGCGGCGTGGGCACTGGGCGAGATCGACAACCCGGCGGCCGTGGCGCCGCTGGCGGGCGCGCTCAAGAGCGACGCCGAGCCGAGCGTGCGGGCGACGGCGGCGTGGGCGCTCGGTGAAATCGCCAGCGCGGAGGCGGTCGAGCCGCTCAAGGACGCGATGCGCGACAGCGACGCGTCGGTGCGGCGTTCAGCGGTCTGGGCCCTGGCGCAGATCAACGATGAGCGCGCCGAGGACGCGGTGCGCAACGCGGCGAGTGAAGACCGGCCTGCGGTGCGCCACACACCGCGCGCGCCCCGCCCACCGCGCCCTCGCCCCTAGCGTCAGCTCACGCGGCTGGCGCGCGGCACGCCGGCCATGAAGGCGCGCGCGCGCTTCACCTCGGAGAGGTAGGCGGCGATCTCCTCGCCTTCGCGGCCGCGCTCCCAGCCGAGTAATTGCGCCATGCGGCGCGCGACGGGCGGCGCCGCCGCGGCTCCGTGCCCCGGGTCTTCGTAGAACAGATGCAGTCGCCGGATCAACACGTCCGGCAGCCGCTGCGCCATCTCGCGTTCCACCGCGTGCACCACTTCGGCCCAGATCTCCGGGCGTCCCTCGAGAATCGGCCGGCCCAACGCGTGGTCGCGTTCCATCAGGTTCACCACCGCCGCGGCCTCACTACCGTAGGCGCGCACGAGGTGGCGGGCCGTCGCCTCGGGGATGTTGCGCGACCGCGTGGCGTCTACCAGCACCTCGAGGTCCGCGGTCTCGCCGCCGGGCAGCGGCAACCGGTCGGTGGGCGCGGCGCGCGGCGCCGGCCGGCCGTCCAACGCCCGCAGTTTCTTCACGACGACGTCGACCACGTCACGCGCCATCACGCGATAGGTCGTGAGCTTGCCGCCGGCGATGGTGATCAGCCCGCTCGGGCTCTCCACCACCCGGTGCTCGCGCGACACCTGCGCCGGCGACGCGTCGCGCGGCGGCGCCAGCAGCGGCCGCAGGCCCGCCCACGTGCTGAGGACGTCCTGTGGCGCGAGACGCGCGTGCGGAAAGAAGGCGTTGGCGGAGCGCAGCAGGTAGATCACATCCGCGGCCGTCGCGGCGATGTCGTCAGGCGGCGTCTGCTCGTCGGTGTCGGTGGTGCCGATGTAGCTCAAGTCGCCCCAGGGGAGCACGAACATCACGCGGCCGTCGAGCGGTGACGTGAGCGTGATCGCGTTGGTGTGGCCGAGGCGTGCCCGCGGCACGATCACGTGTACGCCCTTGGTGGGACGCAACAGCGGCGCGGCCTTCGCGTCGTCGGCGTGGCGCAGCGCATCCACCCAGGGACCGGTCGCGTTCACCACGGTGAACGCGCGGATACTGCGGCTCTCTCCCGTCAGCACGTCGCGCACGGTCGCGCCCGCGATGCGGCCGTCCGGCTTTAGCAGCGCGGTTACTTCGGTGTAGCTCGCGGCCAGGGCGCCCGCGTCGACGGCGCTGCGCAATGTCGCGAGGACCAGGCGCGCATCGTCCGCCTGGGCGTCGTAATACAGCGCGCCGCCCTTCAAGTCTTTGTCGCGCAGGCCCGGCTCGATGCGGTGGATCGCCTTGCGGCCGAGCCAGCGGTGCCGGTGGACGTTGCGGAAGGCCGCGAGGATGTCGTACAGCCACATGCCGGCGCGCAGCTTCCAGGCGGGCACGCGGGCGCCGCGGTAGGCGGGGAACAGGAAGGCGAGCGGGCGGACCAGATGCGGCGCGATGCGCAGCAGCACGCGCCGTTCGTGACTCGCCTCGAACACCAGACGGAAATCGCCGTGCTCGAGGTAGCGGATGCCGCCGTGAATGAGGCGCGAGGAGTGCGACGACGTGCCCGAGCCGAAGTCGCCCTTGTCCACGAGGGCGACGCGCAAACCGCGCAACGCCGCGTCGCGCGCGATGCCGGCGCCGGCAATGCCCCCGCCGATGACGAGGACATCCACCGGCGCGTCGCTCATGGCCCGGAGTACGCCCGCGCGATCAGCCACCGCACCACCTCCGCCTTGGCCCACCAGCCGGGCCAGTGGTAGGTTTCCCATCCAGCGAAAGGAGAATGTAATGCCGTTGGGGAACGGTCGGCGCGTGGCTGTGGTCGCCGGGTGCCGCACGCCGTTCTGCAAGGCGGGCACCGCGCTGAAGGACGTGCGCGCCGTGGATCTCTCCCGTTACGCCGCGCGTGAGCTGCTCGAGCGCGCCAACATCGCCGGCAAAGACGTGGACGAGGTGATCTGGGGCCAGGTGGTGGCGTCGCCGCTCGTGCCCAACGTCGCCCGCGAAGTCAGTCTCCTGCCGCAGCTCCCCAAGGAAACCCCGGCGTACACGGTGAATCGCGCCTGCGCGTCGGCCGGCCAGGCCGTCACCAACGCGCACGACCAGATCGCGATGGGACACGCCAACGTGATCCTCGCGGGCGGCGTCGAATCGCTCACCGACGTGCCGATCCTCGTATCGAAGCGGCTGCGCGAGATCCTGGTGGACGCGAGCCGGGCCCGGTCGCTGGGCGCGCGCCTCAAGACCTTCGCGCGCATCCGCCCGCGCGACTTGATCCCCGTGTCGCCGGCGATCGCCGAGCCGTCCACCGGCGAATCGATGGGCCAGTCGGCCGAGAAGATGGCGAAGGAAAACCACATCAGCCGCGAGGAGCAGGACCGCTGGGCGCTGCGCAGCCATCAGCTCGCGGCGCGCGGCACGGCCGACGGCAGACTCACGGCGGAGATCGCCCCCTGGCTCGACGTGAAGCCCGGCGCCCAAGTGGTCGCGACCGACAACGGCATCCGCGTCGACTCGACGCTCGAGCAGATGGCGAAGCTCAAGCCCGTGTTCGACCGGCGCTACGGCTCGGTGACGGCCGCGAATTCGTCGCCGCTCACCGACGGCGCGTCCGCGGTGCTGCTGATGAGCGAGGACGCCGCGCGCGCGCTGGGCTACGAGCCGCTCGCGTTCATTCGGTCCTACGCCGTCGCCGCCGTGGATCCCGGCTGGCAGCTGCTGCAGGGACCGGTCTGGGCCGTCCCCAAAGCCCTGGAGCGCGCCGGTATCGCGTGGAAGGACCTGGGTCTGATCGAAGTGCACGAAGCGTTCGCGGCCCAGGTCTTGTCCAACTTCCAAGGGTGGGCCGCCAAGGGCGTCGAGATCAACGAGGACATCATCAACGTGATGGGCAGCTCGATCGCCATCGGCCATCCGTTCGGCGCGACGGGCGGGCGCATCATCACCACGCTCGCGAATGAGATGCGCCGCCGCGACGTGCAGTTCGGGCTCGTCTCGATCTGCGCCCAGGGCGGCATGGCGTTCGCGCTCGTGCTGGAGCGACGCTGATGGCGGCGCTGAAGTGGCAGGTGGCAGACGGGATCGCCGTCGTCACCCTCGACGTCCCCGGTAAGCCGGTCAACACGATCTCCGCGGCCGTCAAAGCGGAATTTCAATCGATGCTCCAGGGACTGGCCAAAGACGCGAGCGTCAAAGCCGTGGCCCTGTTCTCGGGCAAGGCCGACAACTTCATCGCCGGCGCGGACATCGAAGAATTCGTGGCGCTGACCAACGCCGCCGAGGCGGAGCGATTATCGGCCGAAGGACAGGAGCTGATCAATCGTGTTGCGGATCTCGGCAAGCCGATTGTCGCAGGGATTCACGGCGCGTGCCTGGGCGGCGGTCTCGAGCTGGCGCTGGCGTGCACCTATCGCGTCGCGAGCGACCACCCCAAGACACAGATCGGCCTGCCGGAAATCCAGCTCGGCATCCTGCCGGGCGCGGGCGGCTGCCAGCGGTTGCCGCGGCTGATCGGCGCGCGGGCGGCGCTCGACATCATCCTCGCCGGTAAGGTGGAGCGCTCCGCCAAGGCGTTCCGCCTCGGCATCGTGGACGAGCTGGTCCCGCAAGCGATTCTGCGCGACATCACACTGCAGGCGGCGAAGCGGCTCGCCGGTGGCTGGCGGCCCAAGCGCAAGCGGCCCGGTGGCTTCAAGGGTTTCCTGCTGGACGGCAATCCGCTGGGCCGGCGCATCGTGTATCACTTCGCCGCCAAAACCCTCGCCGAGAAGACGGGCGGCAACTACCCCGCGCCGCCCGCGGCGCTCGATGCCGTGCGCACCGGACTCGAGCACGGCATGAAGCAGGGGTTCAAGCGCGAAGCGCAGCTGTTCGGCCAGCTCGCGGTCACCGACGTGTCGCGCAAACTGGTGCAGATCTTCTTCGCCACCACCGAGTTGAAAAAGGATCGCGGCGCGCCCAACGCGCCGCCGCCGCTCGCGGTCGCGCGGCTGGGCATCGTTGGGTCGGGGTTCATGGGTTCGGGGATCGCGGGCACCGCCGTGGCGCAGGCCGGCGTCGATGTGCGGCTGCGGGACACCGAGCTGGGGCGGGTAGGCGCAGGGTTGCGCGCCGCGCGCGACATTCTTGACGAACGCCTCAGGCGCCGGCGCATCACCAAGTACGAGCACACCCGGCTGGTGGCGTTGCTCTCCGGCAGCGACGTGTACTCGGGCTTCGGCCGGGCCGAGCTGGTGATCGAGGCGGTATTCGAGGACCTCCAGGTCAAGCAGAACGTAGTGCGCGAAGTCGAGGCCGCCACGGGTCCGACGGCCATCGTCGCGTCGAACACGTCGACGATCCCCATCAGCCGGATCGCGGAAGCAGCGCGGCGGCCCGAGCGCGTGATCGGCATGCACTTCTTCTCGCCCGTCGCGCGGATGCCGCTGCTCGAAGTGATCCCCGGCGCGAAGACCGACCTCGAGACCATCAGTACCGCCGTCGCCTTCGGCCGGCGCCTGGGCAAGACGGCGATCGTGGTGAAGGACAGCCCGGGATTCTGGATCAATCGCATCCTCGCGCCCTATATGAATGAAGCGGCGCACCTGCTGCGCGAAGGCGCGTCGATCGACGGCATCGACGAGGTGATGACCGCGTTCGGGTTTCCGGTGGGGCCCATCACGCTGCTCGACGAGGTCGGCCTCGACGTGGCGCAGAAGGCGTCGGGCGTGCTGTTCGCGGCGTTCGGCGAGCGGCTGACGCCCGCGCCCGGGCTGGCGGAGCTGGTCAAGGCCGGGCGTCTGGGACGCAAGGCGGGGAAGGGATTCTACCGCTACGTCGACGGCAAGAAGAAAGGCGTGGATCACTCCGTGTACGCGGCGATGGGCGTGCACCCCAACGGCGGCCCGCGCGCCGCGGAGATCGTGGTGCGCCTGGTGAGCGCGATGCTCAACGAGGCGGCGCGCGCCATGGGAGAGGGCGTGGTGCGCTCGCCGCGCGACGGCGACATCGCCGCCATCTACGGCTTCGGATTCCCGCCGTTCCGCGGCGGCCCGTTGCGTCACGCCGACGACCTCGGTGCGGCGCGCCTCGTCGCCGACCTGGAGCGCCTCGCCGGCCGCTTCGGCACGCGCTTCGCCCCCTGCGAGGTCCTGCGCGAGCAGGCCAACCGCCGCACCAAGTTCTACGCCTGATGCTGCGTGCCGGTCTGCTGTGGCTCAGTGAGCAGCCCCGCATTTTCCGCTTCGTCAGGAAGAACGGCCTCGCCAAACGGTTCGCGTCGCGCTTCGTCGCCGGTGAAACGGTCGACGAGGCCGTCGCGGCGCTGCGCGATTTGAACGCCGCTGGCGTCACTGCGAGCCTCGATCTGCTGGGCGAGTCGGTGACCAACGCGGACGAGGCGCACGCCGCGCGCGACGTCTATCTGCAGACGCTCGACCGTATCCGCGCCGCCCGCGCGCAGGCGAACGTCTCGGTCAAGCTCACGCAGATGGGCCTCGACATCGACGAGGCGCTGTGCATCGCGAACCTGCGGGCGATCATCGGGCGCGCCAAGGACCACGGCAGCTTCGCGCGGATCGACATGGAGCAGTCGAGCTACACCGCGAAGACGCTGGATCTGTTCACGCGCGTGTTCTATCCGCAATTCGGCAACGCGGTGGGCGTCGTGCTGCAGTCCTACCTGCGTCGCACCGAGGGGGACGTGGCGGCGATGATCGCATTGGGCGCGCGGGTGCGCCTGTGCAAAGGGGCCTACCAGGAGCCCGGGACGGTCGCGTTTCCGGCGAAGCGTGACGTGGACGCGAACTACATCGCGTGCATGGAGCGGCTGCTGGCGCGCGGCAACTATCCCGGCATCGCCACGCACGACGAGCGCATCATCGCCCACGCCAAGGACTATGCGCGGCGCGAGGGCATCGGCGCCGAGCGGTTCGAATTTCAGATGCTCTACGGCGTGCGCCGCGATCTGCAGCTCGGATTGCGGCGCGACGGCTGGAATGTCCGCGTGTACGTGCCGTTCGGCACGCACTGGTATCCGTATCTCATGCGGCGGCTCGCCGAGCGGCCCGCCAACATCGCGTTCATCGTCGGCAACGTCGTGAAGGAGTCGTTCCGCCGCGCATGAGCGACGACGCGACCCTGGGCGGCTATCAGGCCGTGCATCACCGCGCGCCGGCGTTCGAGGGCGCCGACGGCCAGCCGTACTCCGCCGATACGTTCGTCGACGAGCAGCCCGATGCCTTTGGTCGCTACGGCGCGGCGCTGCTGTTTCTCCGCTGGGTGGAGGGCGGCGCCAAGCCGCTGGGTCATCTCGAGACCGACTACCTCGCGTTCGGCAGGACGCCGGAAGAGGCGCGGGCGCGGGTGCTGGAGCTGCCGCTGGCGGACGTGAAAGCGCACCTCGACGCATGCATTGCGAGGGCCTCGTGACGACGGGGGTCGTCATCGCGCGCGAGGGGTCGACCTACCGCGTGCACACGGCGGCCGGCGAGACGTCGGCGGTGTTGCGCGGGAAGTTGAAGCAGAAGGACGACGACCGCGTCACGGTGGGCGACGTGGTCGAGCTCGACGTCGATGCGGATGGCGCCGCCGCCATCACCGCGATCCAGCCGCGGCGCTCGATGCTGGCGCGGCGGGCGGCCGGCAGCGGCAAGCGCCGCGGGCAGCCGATCGCGGCGAACGTCGATCAGGTCGTGGTCGTCGCCGCGGCCCAGGATCCCGAAGCCAGCCCCCGCCAGCTCGATCGCTTCCTGGTGATCGCCGAGGCGAACGAGCTGCCCGCGGCGCTCATCGTCAACAAGATCGAATTGAACCGCGCCATGGGCGAAACGCTGGCGCGCCGCTACGCGCCGGCCGGGTATCAGGTGATCGCGACGTCGGTGAAGGCGCCGGAGAACATCGCGGCCGTGCGCGATCTGCTCGCCGGGCGCGTCACCGTGCTGGCGGGCGCGTCGGGCGTGGGCAAGTCGAGCCTGCTCAACATGCTCGAGCCCGGCTTGAAGCTCCGCGTCGGGGCGATCAGCGAAAAGTGGCGCACCGGCAAACACACCACGACCGCCGCCGAGATGGTGCCGCTGGCGCTCGGCGGCTACGTGGTGGACACGCCGGGCATGCGCGAGGTGGGCGCCTGGGGAATCGCCGTGGAGGAGTTGGGCGCGTGTTTTCCGGAGTTCCGCCCGTTCCTGGGCCACTGCCGCTTCGACAACTGCCGCCACCTGAACGAGCCGGCGTGCGCGGTGCGCGGTGCCGCGGCCGAGGGGAAGTTCGATCCCGACCGCCTGGTTTCTTACGAACGGATCTACGAGGAGATCAACGTTCCTTCCTGGTCCAGCGGTCGGCGTCGCGGGTCGTGATTTTGGCCATCACCTCGTCGAACGCCTGGTCGAGATCGATGCCCTGCGAATTCGCCAGACAGATCACGACGAACAGGACGTCTCCGAGCTCGAGCGCCACCGATCCTTCCGCTTCTTCCTTCTTCTTCGTCTTGAAGCCGAAGCGGTGATTGATTTCGCGAGCCAGCTCCCCGACCTCTTCACTGAGGCGCGCCAGGTTGGTGAGCGGCGGGAAGTAGCCTTCCTTATATTGGCTGATCCATTGATCGACGCGTTGCTGCGCTTCGCGCAAGGCCACCGGAGTCTCCGTCGCTCGTGAAGAAGGAATCGCTCCCACCGCTCGTGCTGCCCTTTCGGGGCGAGCGCTTCAGCGCCCCCGGCCGCCTGGGCGCCCTGATCGCGCCGCCTTATGACGTGATCTCGCCCGAGGACCGCAGGCGCTACGCCGCGGCCGACCCCCACAATATCGTCCACGTGATGCTGCCGGAAGCGCCTGCGGCTGGCGACCGCTACGCCCACGCCGCCGCCCTGCTGCACGCGTGGCGCGAGGAGGGCGCGCTCAAACGGGACGGCGCCGAGGCGGTGTACGTGCTGGCGCAGATCTTCGTGACGCCCGCGGGCGAGCGGCGCACGCGCGTCGGGATGTTCGCCGGGGTGTGCGCCGAGCCGTACGACACCCGCCGCGTCCGGCCGCACGAGAAGACGCACGCGGGCCCCAAGGCGGACCGCTTGGCCCTGCTGCGCGCGACCCAGACCGGTCTGGAATCGATCTTTCTCGTGGCCCCTGATTCAGGGGGTGGGCTCGCCGCCGCACTGCGCCGCGTCACCGACGGCTCGCGCCGGCCCGATGCCGTCACCGAGCTCGACGGTGTCCAGTTGATGCTCTGGGTCACGACCGGCGAAGAGGCGCTGCGCCTGGCGCAGCTCGCGGGCGCGGGCCCGCTCTATATCGCCGACGGCCACCATCGTTTCGAGACCGCCGTCGCCTACGCGCGCGAGAACCCCGCGGCCGACCGCGTGCTGTCCTTCGTGGCCTCGGCGCGGGACGAAGGCCTCGTGATCCTGCCGACGCACCGCGTGCTGTTCGCCCCGGGACACAACGTCGCGGCGTTGCGCGGGCAATGGCGCCCGTACTTCGACGTCGCGGAGCTGCCTGCGGCGGCCGACCCCATCG
>DATLWA010000022.1:0-8081 GCA_035576905.1 Gemmatimonadales bacterium | reverse complement strand
GGACAGATCGATCAAGGCGAGGCGACGATGCACCAGGTCGCAGTTCGCATCGTGCCACAGGCCCGTGCCGTCGGGCCCGCGGTGCGCGAGCAACGCGGCGGCGCGCCCCGCCCACTCTGGGGCGGGGGGCAGGACGCCCGGATGGAAGCGGCCGGCTATGCCGCACATTGGACGAATCCGCGGAGCGCCGTCATCGGGGCTCGAGTTGTGGGAGGCTGAGCGGCTCCGCGCGCCGGCGGCGCACGGGCTGGACGACGGCACCCGCGTAGCCGGCACTGGCGAGTGCGTACGCCAGCGTGATCCACAATAGCTTCGAGGCGATCCAGTTGCCGCTGATGTTGGCCATCATCACGGTGGCCGCGAGGGCGAGCGGCACCACCCCGTGCGGGCCGCGTCGCGCGCGCCAAGCGCCCCAGCCGCAGAGCCCGAGGGCCGCGACGAAGGGAATGGTGCCGAGCAAGCCGGAAGCGGTGAGCACCTCGAGCACGAGGTTGTGGGCGTCGCGGCGGCGGCGCACGCGCTCATCGAGGCGCAGACCGAGCTCGTACTTGTTGTTCACCGGCCCCCAGCCGGTGATGGGACGCTCTTCGAACATGCGCATCAGCGCGGGATAGATCTGCTCGCGTCCGGCCAGCTCGCCGTATTCGAGGGTGTCGGTGAAGCGCCGCCGCACGACTTCGGAGCTGTAGGACGCGAATACGATGCCGCCGATGGCGAGCACCGCCACGGCGGCGTTGCGCACCCGCAGCCACGTGCGTTGGCCGCCGCCCATGGCGAACGCCACGAGGCCCACGCCGAGGCCGACGAGGCCACCGCGCGATCCCGTCTCCACCAGTGAGGCGACCAGCAGCGCCGCGAGCGGCCACGCCAGCCAGCGCCGCCGGAAGAGCGGCCGCTCGAGGACGTACTGCACGCCGAGCAGCGCCACAAACCCGGCGCCGATGATCATCGCGCTGTTGTTGGCGTTCTGGCCGAGCGCGGTGACCCGCGCGCCGCCGCCCCAGGCGGCGTGCGACGTGCGCGCGATGCCGATGATGGGAAGCCCGGCCCGCACCACGCACGCGATGGCCAGCAGGGCCAGCACGATCCGCGCGACGCGCTGCACGGTCATCAGGTTGTACGCCGCCCAGAAGACGAGGACCACCTGAAGCAGGAGGAGAAACAGCTTGATCACCTGACTCAGGTAGTCGGCGCCGTTCAGGTCCGTCGCGAGCGCGTCACGTCCGGCCCACACCGCCGTGAGCCAGAACATGTACAGATAGGCGAACAGCCACAGCAACGCGGCCGGTCGCTTGGCGTAGCATGCCGCCGGCTGCAGCAGCGTCGCGGCGAGGAACAGGGAAGCCGTGAGCGTCGGGATCTCGATCGGGAACGAGCGATCGGGGAACTCGAACGGGATGGACACGACGAGCAGGCAGAACGACCACCACAGCACGCGGTTGAGCTGCGGCTCGGCGGCCGGCCGGTTCGGGCTCGAGAGCATCACCGCACTCTCCGGGCGAGGTCCCGCAGGCGCCCCGCGAGCGGCGCGCGCGCCGCCGGGGGCAAGCCCACAACCAGCGCGACGGCCATCACCAGCGTCGCGGTGACGAGCACGCCCGCGGCCCACGCGATCCATCCCGGCGCGAGCACGCGCGCGCCGAGGTAGGCGGCGCCGCCGAACAGCAGCAGCAACACCGCGGCGGGGCGGGCCAGCGCCCGCGCGGCGCCGCCCGTCGGCGCGCGCAGCGAGACGCGCACGAGGCGCGGATAGGCGATCGTCTGGACCAGGCGCCCTGCCAGGACGCCGACGCACAGGCCGATGGTGCCGAAGCGGTACGTCAGCAGCGCCGCGAGTCCGACGGTGAGCAGCGCGGCGACGGCCGACACCGTCACGCGCAGCCGCGGCTGCAGGGCAGCATCGATGACATAGGCATCGGCGCGCACGAACGCCGTCTGCACCATGATGCCCACGATGAGCAGGTTGACCCACGGACCGGCGTAGTTCGGCGCACCCACCCACAGATGCAGGAAACTGCGATTCCACACGAGAATCGTCGTCCCGACCGTGGTGGCGAAGAGCCAGGTCAGCGCCAGCAGCTCGTTGCGCAGGCGAATGGCCTTGTCGAAGCGCTGCTCGCCGATGACGCCGCCCAGGCCCGGCGTCGCACCGCTCGCCGCGAGCACGTGGACGTTGACCGCCATGCGTGCCGCGTATCCCGTGAGCACGTAGGAGGTGACGGCCGCGGGCGAGAGGACGATCCCCAGGACGAGGACGTCGCTCGCGAGCTGCAGCTTGGTGATCGCCTCGCCGGCCGAGTACCACAGACTCAGCGACAGGAGCCCGCGCAACTCCGGGCGCGTCGGCCGCGCGACGCCGAACCACGGGACGTACTTGCGCACCACCCACCAGAAGCACAGCCCGCTGAGCATCGCGAACACCACTTGGGCGCCGGCCGCGCCGGCCATGCCCAGACCGACCGACACGCCGCCGGCGACGAGCGCGCCGCCCAGCACCTCGAGTCCCGCTTGCAGCCCCATGCGCTTGTAGCCGAGGTTCATGCCGCGCAACACGGACTCGGGGAGGGAGGCGAGGTTGCCGAACAGCAGGCTGGCGATGAGCAGCACGCACGTGAGGCGGACCACACCGATCGCCGCGGGCGACGCCTTCGTGATCGTCGGCGCGATCCAGATGAGCGCCGCACCGCCGACGAGCACAATGGGCAGGAACAGCAGCCAGACGACGAGCGACCCGCCCACGTAGCGCCGCTTGAGACCGTCGTCCTCGCTACCTTGCAGATTCGAGACCACCAGGCGCAGGGCCTGGGTGGGCCGGCCGTCGCCCGCCGTCATATAGCCGACCAGACGCCCCAACATCTCCCACACACCATACAGCGAGCGCCCAAAGCCGCTCACCAGAATCGGCACGACCAGGAGGCCGACCGCCACTTTGGCGCCGTAATCGAGCAACGAGGCGAAGACGTTGAGCGTCGCGCGCTCGGTGAGCGTCGTGCGCGGCGCGCCCACACCCTCGAGCCGGACCGCGTCAGTCGCCATGCAGACCCTCGGCGAAGGCGGCCGCGACCTGGCGGGCGAGCTGATCGGCGGGCGCGTGTCCGGTGTCGAGCGAGAGCAACCGCGCGCCGCTCGCACCCGTGATCGCGGGGATCACCTGCGCGAAGGCGGCGCGGTAGGCGGCCTGCAGCTCGAGAATCTCGGCGTCGGTCATGGTGGCGAAGACATCGCGCGCCTTGGTGCGGTTGCGGATGCGGCGCAGCAGCAGCTGGTCCGGCGCGTCGAGGAACACGACGGCGCCGAGCGCCTCGGCCCAGCGCTCGGTCGCGCCGCGACGCCAGGCGGCGAGCCGGCCGTTGCCCGGCCATTGGTCCGAGAAGACGCGGAACCACGTGAGCGCGAACACGGGGCCCTCGTCGAGCACCACGGCCCGTGCCCGGTGCGCCGCGAGCTGCGCCACGCGCTGCTCCAGCGCGCCGAGGCGCACCACTTGCTTGGCGGCGCTGGCGCGGCCGCCGTCACGCCAGATGGCGGCGAGCGCCGCGAGCGAAGCCACGGCGCTGCGGGCCAAGAGCAGCGGCGGCAGGCCCCACACGCCGGTGCGGACCACCCCCAGCCGGGTCAACTCGGCAGCCACGGCGCTCTTACCCACGCCGGCGGGGCCAACCAGCTCGATCACCACGGGGCTACAGGTTGGCCCAAATGAGGGCTTTGAGATCGGCGACCACGTCGTTCAGCGGCCGACCGGCGTCCAGGACGTGCGCGCCCGTACCCGTCCAGTCCTGCTCCCACATCCAGCGGTTGCGCTCTCGCACGTATGCCGCGGGCTCCGAGGTCTTGCGACGCACCGCCACCTCGGGTTCGACCCGCAGCACGATGGCGACGTCCGGCGGAAGAATGTCGCCGTAATACCGCCGCTCGGCGGCCAGCAGGGCACGGCCGACGCGGCTCGCTCCGAGCTGCGCTGCGTACGGCTCGAGGCGCGGGCCCGCGAGCAGGTAATTCCCCGGGAACGGATGCCGCTCGCACAGCGCGATGCCGCCAGCCGCGGCGAAGCGGCGCGCCCTGGCGTAGAGGCGATAGCGATCGCGTGCCGTGCACACGTCGCGGGCGCTCTGCAGTAACCCGGGGAATCCGTCGACGTCGTCCTGGGACGTCAGGTGCAGCCAGCGGGCCACCTTGAGGGCACCACCGACGAGGATCGTGAGCGCCGAGCGCGGCGGGCGCCCCATGTGCGCGGTCATGATCTGGAATTCGCCGCCCAGCCAATCAGCGAGGATGCGCGTGCACGTGGTCTTCCCGGCGCCGTCGCCGCCCGCCAGCGCGATCACCGACCCGCCGTGCGCGAATTCCTTGTTGCCGCCATGCGTTGGCCCGAGCCCGGCCAGACGTCTTGCGCGCCGCGACAGCCGCTGCACCGTCGCCCCGATGGGCGGGCGG
The DNA here is from genome assembly GCA_035576905.1 of Gemmatimonadales bacterium. Classification (GTDB taxonomy): domain Bacteria; phylum Gemmatimonadota; class Gemmatimonadetes; order Gemmatimonadales; family GWC2-71-9; genus DATLWA01. Next base: position 3,647 of record DATLWA010000022.1, on the reverse strand, counting down.
CGGGCGTGCGGCACGAGGCTGCGGCGCAACTGACTCGCGAGCCGCAGCCGCTGCCACTTCGAGTACCCGGGACGCAGGGCCGCGAGGCACTCGTGTAGGAAGCCGGGCGTGACGCAGCGAATGTGGTGCGTCACGATCTTGTCCAGCGCGCGCGCGTCGGTGCGGGCGAGCAGCGAGTCGAGCTCCGGCTGCACCGACTTCAGCCAGCGCGGGTCGCGGCGCAGCAGGTCCCGCAGGGAGAAGCGCGCGGCCAGGCGAAGCGCGAACGTCACGACCTCGAGCTCGGGCTGCGGTACGCGGAACACGGCTCCCTGGCGTGCCGAGTCGAGGACGGTTTCCTCGATCGGAAGGCGGAAGACGGTGCCGTCGGAGCGCCCCAACACGAGCCGGTAGTGCGCGTGCACGTGGATGAGGTGGGGCATGGCGGGGTCGTGGCCGAAGTAGCTCTCCACGGCCGGTAGCCGCGACGCATAGGGTGTAGTGGCGCGCTTGAAGCCGAGGCCGTCGAGCACCGTGCCGAAGCGCGCTTGCGCCGACGGGTCGACCAGCAGGTCGATGTCGCCCTCGCCGGTCATCCACCGAGTCTGTTTCGCGTTGCCCTTCCATTGCAGGCACGCGACGCGCTCGTCCCGCAACGCGTCACCCAGACGCTCGGCGAGTGAGCCCGCGCCCCCGTCCGGACCGCGGTCGAGGTCCGAGCGACGGCGCAGCGGCGCGCGCTGGTTGGCCGTCAATGGCACGTGCCCGACCCGGAATCCGTCGCCGACTGACCGGCCACGGGCAGGAACTGCCACGAGTACGAACCATCGGCCAGCGTCAGCTTGAGGACGCCGTACACGCCGCTGATCCGTGCCTCGCTGTTGGCGATGATGAGCGTGTTGGGTGCGTCGAGCCCGGCGCCACCCGTGCCGACCACGAACTCGCGAACGCCCCGCGCCGGATCCGCCACGCCGGCGGAGGTCTGCGGAGCGAACCGTTCGTAGTCCTGCATGTGCGCGTTCACGATCAACTCGGCGCCGGCGGCATAGAGATCGTCCCAGAACGGCTTCACGGATGCCGTGGGTGAGAACGACGTGGACGTCGTCGAGTAGAAGCGCGGATGATGGAACAGGGCGAGTTGACACCGCTTGGTGGTCGCAGCGAGATCGCTGCGCAGCCAAGTCTCCTGCGCCGATCCCACCGCCGTCGGCACGAAGGAGCTGTTGCTGTTCAGCACGACGATGTGCCAGGCGCCGAGATCGAAGCTGTAGTAGCCCTGGCTCGGGTTGCCCGCGACGGCGCCGAAGTAGGCGAAGTACGGCGCCGCGGTGGCACTCGAGTCGTACTCGTGGTTACCGACGACCGGATACGTACGCGCCAGGACGCGGCCCCAGCTCGAGTTGTAACAGGTCTGGAAATTCGCGGCCGTGCCGTTGGGGTAGGCGTTGTCGCCCATGACCATGACGCTGCCGGCGATCGTGTCGAGCACGGCCTCCGTCGCTTCGTCATTGGTGCGGTCACAGCGCGCGATGTTGCCGGCCACGAGCGCCGTGACCGATGCGACTTGCTGCTGTGTCGCCGTCATCGTCGTTTGGGCCGAGCCGCCGCTGCCGTCCTTGTCCGTCACGGTCACGGTGGCGGTGAACACGCCGGCCGCGCCGTAGGTGTGTGTGCCGCCGACGGCGCCGCGAACGGCGGCGCTGCCGGTGGTGGGGAGCGAACCGTCACCCCAGTTGATGGTGTAGGCCCACGGCGCGTCGTTGGCGCCGGGATCGGTGAACGTGGCGCCGAGCGAGACCGCGGCACCGACGTTGGCCGCGAGCGCAGCCGGCGCGGTGACCGTCGGCGCGACGTCGGCGATGGTCGCCGTCGTGCTCGCCAGCGCGCTGGCCGCCCCGTGCGAATCGGTGACGGTCAAGGTGACCGTGAAGACAGCATTGTCGGCGTACGTGTGCGTGGGTGTCGCGCCCGTCGCGGTGCCGCCGTCGCCGAACGTCCAGGCGTACGTGAGTGCGTCGCCGTCGGGATCTGACGAGCCGCTGCCGTTGAAGGTGAGCGCCGCGCCCTCCACTCCGCTGATCGGGCCGCCAGCGACGGCCGTGGGCGCACGGTTGGCGGCGACCACGGTCGCGATCGTGCCGCCTGCGCCCGTGCCGCCATCCTTGTCCGTCACGGTCACCTGAATCGTGTCGCTGCCGGCAGCCGCGTACGTGTGTGAAGCGGTGATCGGCACGCTTTGGGCCGTCGCGCTGCCCGTGGTCGGAGCGGAGCCGTCGCCCCAGTTGATACTGTACGTCCAGGCGCCGTCGAGTGCCCCAAGGTCACTGAAGGTGACGCTGAGACTCAGCGGATTGCCGGTGAGGGCGCTGAGCGCACTGCCGGCGTTCACGCTGGGCGCGACGTTCGATATGGTCGCGGTGGACGTGGCCGCGGCGCTGGTGAGGCCCGAGCCGTCGGTCACCGTGAGGGTCACGGCGTAGGTCCCGTTGTCGACATACGTATGCGTCGGGCTGACACCGCTGGCGGTGGTGCCGTCGCCGAAATTCCAGGCGTAGGTGAGGATCCCGCCGCCGGCGGCGGAGGAGCCACTGCCGTCGAACGTGATCGCCGTGCCTTCAGCGCCCGAGTAGGGGCCGCCCGCCTGCGCGGTCGGCGGCGTGTTGGTCGGCGGCGCCACGTTGTGACATGTGGTGCTGCCCGAATCGCTCGCGGTATCCCCGTCGGCCGGCAAGAAATGCCAGCTGTACGAGCCCGTGTTCAGCGTCAGCTGCAGCACGCCCCACACGCCGGAGATGTACGCCTGGCTCGTCGGCCAAAAGTACGTGCTCGGCGCGTCGGGCCAGGCGCCGCCCGTGCCGGCGATGATCTCCCGGATGCCGTTCGGGTCGGGATTGCCCGCGGGGTTCACCTGGGCAAACCGCTCGTAGGAGTGCATGTGGCCGTTGACGATCAGGTCGGCGTGAGCCGCGTACAGGTCGGCCCAGAACCCGTCCGTGATCGTGCCGGCCGAGAGCGGTCCCTCGGTGGACGAGTAGAACTTCGGGTGATGCCACAGCGCGACGATGCACTTGCCTGACGCCGCCGCGAGATCAGCGCGCAGCCATTGCTCCTGGGCGGAGCCGAGCGCGGTGGGGACGAACGTGTAGTTGCTGTTCAATACGACGATGTGCCACGACGAGCCGAGATCGACGCTGTAATAGCCGTTGCCCCGGTCGCCCGCGCCCGAGCCGAAGTAGTCCCAGCTGCCGAACGCGTTGCCCAGCCCGTAGTCGTGATTGCCGAGCGTGGCGTAGGTGCGGTTGCGGTGGCGGCCCCAGGCGGGCGCGTAGCAGCTGGCGTAGTCCGCCGCGGCGCCGTTGGGATACGTGTTGTCACCTGCCGTGAAAACGACGCCCGGCAGCCCGTCGAGGAGGGTGGCCGTGGCTTGGGCGCCGCTGGCAGCGCACTCGGCGATGTCGCCGGCGATGAGCAGAGTTTCGGGGGTGCCCGGCGGCTCGACCACGACCGCGAGCGTATCGGCGCCCGCGGTGCCGCCGGCGTCCGTCACCGTCACGCGCACGGAATCGAGTCCGACTTGGGCGTAGGTGTGGCTGACGCGGAACGCGCCCTGGCTCGGTGTGCTGCCCGTCGAGGTGGTGCCGTCGCCCCAGAGAATCTGATACGCCCAC
>DATLWA010000021.1:0-15201 GCA_035576905.1 Gemmatimonadales bacterium | reverse complement strand
GTCCGCCACGCGGCGCGCATCACGCAAGACTGCGAGGGCCGCCGCCACGAACGGCCCCGCCGCAGTGGCCGTCACACGCGCCGGCGGGGCCACCCGGCGCACGAACGGGCGGCGATCGTCGGCGCGCAATTCGTCGGGGTCGAGCGCCGCCTCGCCCAGCCACCACCCGGGGGCCGAGACGGGAAGCGGCAGGGTCAGCGTGGCCCCCGGCTGTGCTAGCGTGCGCGCCACCGGACGACCGCCGATCGTGACGACCAGCGGTCCGGGCCCCGCTCCGGCCGTCCCGCCGACGCTCACGCGCACCGCGCCATCGACTGCGTCCACCCCTGCCAGCCCGCGATTCGCGGGGGTCGGGCCCGCGGGCGCGAGCGCCAGCACCAGCACGCCCGGCGGCACCTCGGCACGGCCTTCGCCCAGCGCCGTGCGCTGCAGGTCGCTCACGACGTGCACTTCCCGTCCCGGGAGCGGCTCGGCCTCGACCAGGCGCGCGGCGCGCGTGACCGCGTCCACCAGGTCGAGCCGGCGCTCCCCGGGCGTCGCGCTGTCCACGGCGGCAAGCAGCGCCTCGCGCGATCCCGACCGCGGCACGCCGTCGGCCAGCATCAGCCACAGCCGGTCACCCGGCGCGGCCCCGCCGAGCGATGCGCGCGCCACCGCACGCAGCCGGTCCAGTACCGCGCGCCCTTCCACGACCGCGCCCGCCGACGGACTGTTGTCCAGGATCACCACCAGCGCCGTCGTCTGATGCGCGCCCCCCCCGCGCGCCGGTACGAGGGGCCGGGCGGCGGCCAGCGCCAACGCCGCGATCAATGCGGTGCGCAGCAGCAGCAGCAGCACATGGCGCAGGCGGAGCCGCCGCGCGCTGCGACGCTCGGCTTCGGTGAGATAGCGCAGCGCGGGGAACTCGACTTCCGGAGGAGTGCGGCGTTGCAGCAGGTGCAGCAGCGCCGGGATCGCCGCGGCGGCGAGGCCCGCGAGCGCGAGCGGATGCAGGAAGGTCACGCGATCAGGCGCAATGCCATGCCGAAAGGAAGATCGGTCCGCACGTGATGGTAGGCGATGCCGTGCCGGCGGCAGGCCGAGCGCCACGCCGCGATTTCGCGCTGCACCGTCTCGCCATACGCCCGCGCCAACTCCCGCGGCCGCACCACGACGCTCGCGGCCGACTCCGGATCGGTGAAGCGAACCTCGGGCGGCCCGGTGAGCTCCAGCTCCGCGGGATCGGAGACGTGCACCACGATCACCTGGTGGCCGCGATGGCGCAGGTAGCGCAGTGCGACGAGCGCCAGGTCGCGGTCGAACAGCAGGTCCGACACCAACACCACCAATCCGCGCCGCACCAGCAGCGCCGTCACGCGCTCGAGGGCGGCGCGGGCCGCGGTGCCCCGGCCGTCCGGCGTGTCGAGGAGGCCGCGCACCAGCCGCGCCCACTGCCCCGACTTGACGCGCGCGGGAACGAGCTGGCGCACGGCGTCGTCGAATGTGATCAGCCCCGTCGCGTCACGCTGCCGCAGCAGAATCAGCGCCAGTGCCGCCGCCAGGCGATCGGCGTAGGCGCGCTTGGTGAGCCGCTCCGTCGCGCCGCGCCATGCCATCGAACGGCTCACGTCGACGAGCATCATCGCCCGGAGATTGGTCTCCTCCTCGAATTGCTTCACGAACAGGCGGTCGGCGCGGGCCAGGATTTTCCAGTCGAGGTAGCGCAGCTCGTCACCCGGCTGGTAGGCGCGGTGCTCGGTGAATTCGAGCGAAAAGCCGCGGAACGGCGAGCGATGCAAGCCGGCCAGGAATCCTTCGACCACACCGGCCGCCACGATCTCGATGCCCCCCAAACGCGCCACTTCCGCGGGGTCGAGCAGGTCGAGGCGGGTCGCGTGTGTCATGGGGTGGCGGAAGCTAACGGCCGGACATTTGTCCGTGGTAGAGGACAAGGCTGGCCGGCAGTTTCCAGACGCCAAGTTGTAAGTGATTACAAGCTAAGTCGTTACAAGTTGGCGCGTTTGGCACGTTCCCTGCTTTTGTAGGCGGCTTCAGGAGGTACTTATGCTGATGACCGCGATGCTGGGCCTGATGACGTTGGCGGGGACCACGGATGGCCGGGGCTGGGATCGACCCAAAGTCGAGCTCTGGACCAACCGCGGCGATGCCACTTACTCGCGTGGCGACGCCGTGCACATCAACGTGCGGAGCGATCAAGACGGCTACGTCACCATCCTGCGCGTCGATACCGACGGCAGGATTCGCGTGTTGTTCCCCCGCGATCCGTGGGAGGACAACTTCGTGCGCGGCGGTCGCGAATTCGAGCTGTTGGGCAACCGCGCCGACGACGCGTTCCGCGTCGACGACTATCCCGGCGTGGGATACCTGTTCGCGATCGTCTCGCCCGAACCATTCGTCTACGATCAGATCGAGACCGCGGATCATTGGGATTACCGCGCCATCGCGGACGTGCGGGGCGACCCGTACGTCGCGCTCACCGACTTGGCCGGACGCATCGTGGCGCCGGGCGACAGCGACTGGGACTACGACGTCGTCCCCTATTACGTCGAGCGGCACTACGACTATCCCCGCTTCCTGTGCTACGACTGCCACCAGTATGTGAGCTACCGGTCGTGGGACCCGTATGACTATTCGTGCGTGCGGTTCCGCGTCGTCGTATATGACGATCCTTTCTACTACCCCTACCGTACGTATGGGGGCACGTCGGTCGTCTTCACGCGGCCTTACCGGCCGGGCCCGCGCTTCATCTTTAAGGACCAGGACGGCCGCAGCCCCTTCGTCTCGCGTGAACGAGAGCGTCCCGTCAACGACAACGGCCGGCGCCGCGTGTTTGGGGACGGCGGCGGCGGCACGGGCACAGGCATCATTCCGCCACCGCGCGAGCGGCACCCCGACGGTCGCCCCGGCAACCAGGGCGGCGGGCACGACGGCAATGGTGGCGGCAACGGCGGCGGTCGCGACAGCACCGGTCGCGGTCACGGCAACGATGGTGGCCACGACGGCAACGGCGGCGGCAACGGTAACAATGGTGACAACGGCCGCCGGCGCCGGCCCGGCCAGGACGGGCATCCCGACCAGCCCGGACGTCCCAGCTGGCAGCCGCTAGTCCCGGAGCGGCCGAGCGACCAGGGTCGACCGAGCGACCAGGGCCGGCCGAGCGATCGGGGTTCAGCGGATCGCGGTCGGCGGGACCAGCCCGACTCCCGTCCTGCGGACCGTCCGGCGGACCGTCCCGCGCAGCAACGCCCCACTGACCGGGGCCGTGAGCAGGCGCGGCCGGCGGAGCGGCAGGAGCCGCGGGCGCAGCCGCAACCGCGCTCCGAGCGGCCGCCCGCGCCGCGCGCCGAGCCGCGGCGGGATCCGCCGCCGAAGTCGTCGGGGGAACCCTCGCTCCGCCGGCGCAAGCCGTGAGTCCGCTGTAGCCAGAACGCGCCCGGCCGTGGACGTCCCGCGGCCGGGCGCGTTAGCTTCTTGCCCTCCCTGCCCCACTGACGAGGTCGTTCGTGTCGCATCGTTGCATACCGTTGCTCCTGGCGGTGCTCACCGCCGGGCCGAGTGGCCTGCGCGCGCAGACGTCGGACTCGATTACCGCTGCCGACGTGCGCGGCCGGATCGCCTTCCTCGCCTCCGATGCGTTGCGCGGGCGCGGCACGCCGAGTCCCGGGTTGGAGCAAGCGGCGCGGTATGTCGCGAAGGAATTCCAGCGGTTGGGGCTGCGCCCCGCGGGCGATAGCGGCTACATCCAGCGGTATACCATCCTGACCACCCGGGTCGTCCCGGAGAGTTCGACGGTGCGCTTCGTAGGCCTCCGCGCTGCACGATGGCGCGTCGGCCGGGAGGTCTACTGGCTGTCGACGAGCGGCCCGGGGCCGCGCGACATCGCGGGTCCGGCTGTCGTCCTCGTCGGCGTTCCGGCCGATTCCCTCCACGCCTTCGACGGCACAAACCTGCACGGCGCGGTGCTGATCCATCTTGCCGACGATCGCCCGGACCACCCCGGCACGCCGATGTGGCTGCTGCGGGCGGCCGCTCGCGCCGGCGCGGTGGCGTGCATCCTGGTGCGCAACCTGGAGCCCGACGAACTCCGGTTCAAGATGGCCCAGCTCGCCCGCCCGCGAGTGGTGCGCCCCGGCGCGGAGTCGTTCGCACCCTTCCCCGTGCTGCAGATGCAGGATATCACGCTGGGCGCATACCTCGCCGAAGTGGGCGTCGCCGCGGCGGGGATCCGTCCGGTGCCGGAGAATGTCGAGCGTATCGTGCTCGCCAACACGATGATCCGCTTGCATCTGGTCGAGCGCATCGTGTCTCGCCGCTCCGCCCCCAACATCCTCGCCGTACTGCCCGGCGCCGACTCCCTCCACGCCGGAGAGTATGTCGCGCTCGGAGCGCATGTCGACGCCCTCGGCGTCGGACCGCCGGTTGGCGGCGATAGCATCTATAACGGCGCGGACGACGATGCATCGGGCACAGCGGCGGTGCTCGAAGTAGCGGCGGTGCTGGCGCGCGGTCCGCGGCCGCGCCGCTCGGTGCTGTTCGCGTTGTTCAGCGGCACGGAGCAGGGTCTGTGGGGCAGCGAGTATTACGTCGCTCGCCCCACGGTCCCCCTCGCGCGCGTCGTCGCCTTCCTGAACGTGGAATCCATCTCACGCAACATGCCGGATTCGGTGGCCGTCCTGGGTAAGACCCGGTCGTGGCTGGGCGCCGCGGCCGACTCCGCCGCCGCGCGCCATCCCGAGCTCGGCATTACGGCGGTAGACGACCCGTGGCCGCGCAAGGATTACTTCGAGCAATCGGACCAGCTGATGTTCGTGCGACATGGCGTGCCTGCGCTCTTCTTCTTTAACGGCCTCCACGGCGCACTGCACGCGCCGTGGGACGACATCCGCGTCGTCAACGCGGAATCCGCGGCGCGCATCACCCGATACGTCGGTGAGCTCGTTCGCGAGCTCGCCAATCCCTAGAAAGGAATTCGAACCGTGACGCGTTTCTCACTGAAGGATTTCGCAGCGCTGTTGGCGCTATTGGTGCCTGGCGTCCTGCAGGCGCAAGGGCCGGCGGCCGTGCGGCGCGCCGTGAACTCGATCACGCCCCAGGACGTGCAGCGGCGCATCGGCATCGTCGCCGATGACTCAATGCTCGGCCGCGCCACGCCCAGTCCGCAGCTCGAAGAAGTCGCTGCCTACGTGGCGGCCGAGTTCAAGCGCTTTGGTCTGAAGCCAGGCGGGGAGAACGGCACGTTCTTCCAGCGCTACACCATCACGCAGAGCCAGATCGACACGGCTAAGAGCCGCGTCACGTTCAGCGGCCGGACCGCCGGCACGCTGACCCCCGGGACGGACGTGTACGTCCTGCGTGTAGCGCCCTTGCCGAAGAAGGCCCTCGCGGGACCCGTGATCCTGTTTGCGGGCACCCCAGACAGCGCCAATCCGCTGGCGGGCGCCGACGTGAAAGGCGCGTGGGTCGCTGAAGTGGTCACCGCGACGCCCGAAGGCGTGAACGTCAACTTCGGATGGATCCAGGGCGCGTTACGCGCGGGCGCCGTGGGCGCGTTGTTGATCTCCAACCGCCCCGACGCACAATGGCAGAACCGGCTGGCGCGCGCGTTCCAGCTGTCGGCGGAGTTCGCGGGCGACGCAGTGCCGGACAGCGTCCCGCTCCCCGGCGTAGTCGAGATCCGCGACGCGCAGGCGGCCGCGCTGCTCGGCGTCGACGCGGCCGCGGTCCGGGCGCAGACCGGCTGGAGCGCCAAGCGGCTCGAGGGCGTGACGTTGAACTACGACGTCCACGAGCGCGTGGCGGTACAAGCGTCCGCCCCGAACGTCATCGGCATTCTCGAAGGCTCCGACCCCACCCTCAAGAGCCAGTACGTGTTCTTCACCGGCCACATGGATCATATCGGCACGCCGGGCTCGGGTGAGGGCTGCGTGGCCCGGGGCGGCGACTCGATCTGCAATGGCGCCGACGACGACGGGTCGGGCACGACCGCGGTGCTCGAGACCGCTGAGGCATTCGCCCTGCTGCAGCCCCGGCCCAAGCGCTCGCTCGTGTTCATGACCGTGAGCGGCGAGGAGCGCGGCCTCTGGGGCAGCCAGTGGTACTCGGACCACCCCACCCTGCCGCTCGCGAACACGGTCGCCGACTTGAACACCGACATGGTGGGACGCAACTGGAAGGACACGATCGCGGTCATCGGCAAGGAGCACTCGGACCTGGGCGCCACGCTGAATCGCGTCGGTGCGGCGCACCCCGAGCTGCGCATGACGCCGATCGACGATATCTGGCCGCAGGAGAACTTCTACTTCCGGTCTGACCACTACAACTTCGCGCGCAAGGGCGTGCCGATTCTCTTCTTCTTCAACGGCACGCACCCCGATTACCACCAGGTGAGCGACTCGCCCGACAAAATCGACGCCGAGAAGGAGTCGCGCATCATCAAGCTCGTGTTTTACCTCGGGCTCGACATCGCGAACGCGCCGGCCCGGCCGAAGTGGAACCCCGACAGCTACCGCCGCATCGTGGAGGGCGCGAAGTAAGCGCGGCTACGTCACGGTCGCGAGCAGCTCGGCGTTCGTCTTGGTGCGCTTGATCTGCTGCAACAGACTCTGCATCGCCTGCTCCGGCGGCATCCCGACGAGGGCCCGCCGGAGCTTTTGTTTGGCTTCGACCGTGGCGGGATCGGCGAGCAGCTCTTCGCGCCGCGTGCCGCTACCGGCGATGTCCACAGCCGGATAGATGCGGCGGTCGGCGAGCGCGCGGACCAGGCGCAGCTCCGCGTTGCCCGTGCCCTTGAACTCCTCGAAGATCACGTCGTCCATGCGGCTCTCGGTCTCGATCAGGGCGGTGGCGATGACGGTGAGCGAGCCGCCGCTCGGGACGGCGCGCGCGGCCCCGAACAGCGCTTTGGGCTTGGCGAGGGCGTTGGCGTCGAGCCCGCCCGACATGGTGCGGCCGCTCGAGCGCCCCGAGGTATTGTGCGAGCGCGCCAGGCGCGTGATCGAGTCCAGCACGATCACCACGTCGCGGCCGAGCTCCACCTGGCGGCGGGCGTGCTCGAAGACCATGTCGGCCACCGCCACGTGCCGCTCGTGCGGCAGGTCAAAGCTCGATGCCACCACCTCGCCGCGGCCCCAGTCGATCATCTCGCTCACTTCTTCGGGCCGCTCGTCCACCAGCAGAATCAGGAGCGTCGCCGCCGGATGATTGAGCGCGACGGCCTCGGCCACGGCCTGCAGCATGATGGTCTTCCCCGCCTTGGGCGGCGAGACGATGAGCGCCCGCTGACCGAAACCGAACGGACAGATCAGGTCGATCACCCGCTGCGTCTCGCCGGTGCGGGGGCTCGACGCCTTCGCCGCCTCGAGCGTGAGCGGGCGACTGGGATGCACGGCGCCGAGCTCGCTGAATTCGGGCCGCTCCAATGCGGCATTGGGAGGCTGCCCGTTCACCTCCGTCACCCGGCCGTCGGCGACGACCACGATGTCACCGCGACGCAAGCCGGGGAGCCGCGCGGGCGGATCGCCCTTGGCGGGCAGGTAACTGTTGGCCGCGAGGCGCAAGAAACCGCCCTTGGGCGCGGGATCGAACCAGCCGGTGATGGATGCCATGTAAGGATGGGTACCGGTGAAGGTATAGTGATGCCTGATGGCTGACTACTGACCGCTATATTCCCCCGCACATGCGCCAAGCCAACATCCGCAATTTCTGCATCGTCGCCCACATCGATCATGGGAAGTCGACCCTCGCCGACCGGCTAATCGAGCTGACCGGCACGCTCGACAAGCGCCTGATGCGGGAACAGGTCCTGGACACGATGGACCTGGAGCGCGAGCGCGGCATCACCATCAAGCTCAACGCGGTGCGGATGGCCTATCACGCCAAGGACGGCCAGCTGTACGAGCTGAATCTGATCGACACGCCGGGACACGTCGATTTCACGTACGAGGTGTCGCGCTCGTTGGTGGCATGCGAGGGCGCGATTCTCGTGGTGGACGCGTCACAGGGCGTGCAGGCGCAGACGCTGTCGAACCTGTTCCTGGCGTTGGACGCGGGGCTCGAGATCATCCCCGTCCTCAACAAGATCGACCTGCCCGGCGCCGAGCCCGACAAGCGCGCGCAGGAGATCCACGACCTGATCGGCACCAAGCCGGAGGAGATCCTGCGCATCTCCGCCAAGGAGGGCACCGGCGTGCCGGAGCTGCTCGAAGCCGTGGTGCGCCGGGTCCCGGCGCCGCGCGGCCGGCTCGACGCGCCGCTGCGGGCACTGATCTTTGATTCCTACTACGATCGCTACCGCGGCGCCATCCCCAGTATTCGGGTGGTGGACGGCGTGATGCAACCCGGCATGAAGATCGCCTTCGGCGCCCACAAGGACGACAACTACGAAGTGGACGAAGTCGGCTACCTGCAGCTGGGCCACAAGCCGGCCGAGCGGCTCGAGGCCGGGGAGGTCGGCTATTTCATCGCCAACGTGCGTGGCGTGCGCGACACCCGTCCGGGCGACACGGTGTTCGACGCCGAGCACCGCGATCTGGAGCTGCTGCCGGGCTACCGCGACATCACGTCCATGGTGTTCGCGGGCTTGTACCCGACGAACACCGAGCAGTACGAGGAGCTGCGCGACGCGCTCGCGAAGTTGCAGCTGAACGACGGGTCGCTGCACTACGAGCCGGAGACGTCGGTGGCGCTGGGGTTCGGCTTCCGCTGCGGCTTCCTCGGGCTGCTCCACATGGAGATCGTGCGCGAGCGGCTGGAGCGCGAATTCAACCTCGATCTCATCTCCACGGTTCCCAACGTCGAGTATCACGTCTACAAGACCGACGCCACCATGGAAGTGGTGGAGAACCCCAGCCTGATGCCGCACGGGTCCACGGTGGACCGGATCGAGGAGCCGTTCGTGAAGGCGCGCATCTTCGCGCCCGCGGAATACATCGGCGCGATCATGAAGCTGGGCCAGGACCGGCGCGGCACGTATTTCGGGATGCATTACGTCGACCCGACGCGCGTCGAATTCACCTGGGAGTTCCCGCTGGCCGAGATCATTCTCGATTTCTACGACAAGCTCAAGACCATTTCGCGCGGCTACGCGACACTCGACTACGAGTTCGCGAGCTACAAGGCCTCCGAGCTGGTGCGGCTCGACATGCTGCTCAACGGCGAGTCGGTCGACGCCTTCAGCGTGATCATCCATCGCGACAAGGCGTACGAGTGGGGCCGCAAGATCGCCGAGAAGCTGAAGGAGCTGATTCCGCGGCAGCTGTTCGAGGTGGTGATCCAGGCGGCGATCGGCACCAAGGTGATCGCGCGCGAATCGATCCGCCCGCTCCGGAAGAACGTGACCGCCAAGTGCTACGGCGGCGACGTCACCCGCAAGCGCAAGCTCCTGGAGAAGCAGAAAGAAGGAAAGAAGCGCATGAAGCAGGTGGGCACGGTCGAGATTCCGCAGGAGGCCTTCCTGGCGGTGCTGCAGGTTGACTAGCCTCGTCATCCAAACCGCGTTCCTCGGGGACGTGGTGCTCACGACCCCGCTGCTCGAGGCCCTGGCCAAGCGCCACGGCCCGCTGGACGTGGTGACCACTCCTGCCGCGGCCGGCTTGCTCGCCACGCATCCCGCCGTACGCCGCGTCCTGCCCTATGATAAGAAAGGAAAGGACAGCGGCGTGGCGGGGCTCCTGCGCGTGGCGCGGACGCTGCGGGCGGAGGGCTACGACACGGCGTATCTTCCCCACCGATCGCTGCGCACGGCCGTGCTGGCGCGTCTCGCCGGGATTCCCCGGCGGGTGGGCTTTGCGGACGGCTGGCCGATCCTGTACACGGAAGCGCGGCCGCGCCCAGCGGACGGCCACGAGATCGACCGGCTGCTGGCGCTGGCGGGCGAATCGTCGGCGGCGTATGCACCGCACCTGTTCCCGGGCCCCGCGGACACGCGCGCGGCCGATGCGCTGCTCGCGGGCGCCGGGATCACGGGAGCCTTCGTGGCGCTGGCGCCCGGCTCCATTTGGGGCTCGAAGCGCTGGCCGTACTACAGCGAGCTCGCCGAGCGGCTGGCGTCGCGAGTGGCGCTGGCGGTGGTCGGCGGGCCGGAAGACGCGGCCGCCGCTGACGCGATCGTCGCCGCCGCGACGCGGGCGGGCGGGCGCGCGGTCAGCGCCTGCGGCAAGCTGTCGCTGTTGGGTGCCACGGCGCTGATCGGCCGGGCGGGCGCGCTCGTCACCAACGACAGCGCGCCGCTGCACCTGGCGACGGCCGCCGGCACGCCGATCGTCGCGTTGTTCGGGCCGACGATTCCCGAGTTCGGTTTCGGCCCGATCGGACTGGAAGACACGGCCCTGGGCGTCGCGGGGCTGGTGTGCCGGCCCTGTTCCGCGCACGGTCCGCCCGTGTGCCCGCTGGGCCATCATCGCTGCATGCGAGAACTGAGCGTGGACCGCGTGCTGCAGGCGGTCGAGGAGACCGGTGCGCTACATCGTCGGGATTGACGTCGGCGGGACGAACATCGTGGTCGGCACGCTAGCCGAAGACGGATCCGAGCTGCTCGGCCTCGTCTCCGAGCCGACATTCGCCGAGCAGGGCGCCGATGCCGTCGTCGAGCGCATCGTGCGGCTCGCCAAGGCCTCGATGGCGGCGGCCAAGGGCAAGAAGATCGCCGGCGTGGGCATCGGCTCGCCCGGCCCGCTCGACACCAAGCGCGGCGTGGTGCTGCTCACGCCGAACCTCGGCTGGATCAACATGCCGCTGCGCGACCGCGTGGCGCAGGGCCTCGGCCTCCCCGCGGCGCTCGACAACGACGCCAACTGCGCGATCTACGGCGAGTGGTGGCGCGGCGCCGCGCGCGGCGCCGACCACGTGGTGGGCCTGACCATCGGCACGGGGATCGGCGGCGGCATCATCCTGCACGGCGCGATCTACCACGGCGCGTCCGATATCGCCGGCGAGATCGGCCACATGACCATCGATTTGAACGGCCGGCGCTGCAAGTGCGGTAACTATGGTTGTCTCGAGGCCTATGCGTCGGGCCCGGCCATCGCCGCGCGCGCCGTGGAGGGTATCGAGTCGGGCGCCGACACCAGCCTGCCCCGCTACGTCGACGGCGCCCTCGCGAAAATCACCGCGCAGGTGGTGTACGAGGCGGCGCACGACGGCGACGCCTTCGCGCTCGACGTCGTGAACGACACCGCCAAGTTCCTGGGCGCGGGCGTCGCCAACATCGTCAACATCTTCAATCCCCAAGTGGTGGTGATCTGCGGCGGCGTCACGCTCGCGGGCGACAAGCTGTTCGTGCCGCTGCGGGGCGAAGTGAAGCGCCGGGCCTTCAAGCCGGCCGTGGACGTTTGCCGCGTGGTGCCCGGTGAGCTCACCGGCACCGCCGGCGTGTACGGTGCCGCGGCGGTATTCGTGCAGCAGCTCGCGGCAGCGAAGTGAAGCGCCTCGGCGTGATCGGCTCGATGGTGTGGGACACCATCTACAGCCGCGATCCGGCGCAGGCGGCGGTGGAGGAATGGGGCGGCATCTCGTACGCGCTGTCCGCGCTGGACGCCACCCTGCCCGACGACTGGGAGATCGTCCCGGTGATCAAGGTCGGGCGGGATCTCGCGGGCCCCGCCAATCAGTTTCTGCGGTCGTTGCAGCGCGTCACGCCGAACGCGCGGTTCGTCGAAGTGCCCGTGCCGAACAACCGCGTCACGCTCCACTATCAGGACAGCGAGCGTCGCTGCGAGCAGATGGCGGGCGGCGTGCCGCCGTGGACCTGGCCGGAGCTGGGACCGATGGTGGCGGACCTCGACGCGCTGTACGTCAACTTCATCTCGGGGTTCGAGCTGGACCGCGCCACGGCGCGGCTGCTGCGGCAAGGCTTTCCCCAGTCGATCTACGCCGACCTGCACAGCCTGTTCCTCGGGATGGAGCCGGACGGCACCCGCGTGCCGCAGCCGCTGCCCGAGGCCCCGAGCTGGTTCGGGTGTTTCGACTACGTGCAGATGAATGAGGAGGAAATGGCGCAGCTCGGCCCCGACCCGATGGCCGCGGCGGCGGCGGTGCTGGCGCGCGGCGCGCGGGCGCTCGTGGTCACGCTGGGCGCGCGCGGCGCCGTCTATTTCACGGGCCGGCCGGTGCGCTCCGCCCGGGTGGCGCCGCCCGCGGACGTGCCCGTCCCGGCGGACGGCGGCGACCCCACGGGCTGCGGCGACGTGCTGGGCGCCGCCGTCGTCGCGGGGCTGTTGCGCGCGGAGTCGCTCGAGACCGCCCTCGCGCGGGCCACGCGCCTCGCCGCCCGCAACGTCAGCCACCGCGGCGCCTCGGGCCTGCGCGACCATCTGCTGGGCCGGCTCTCCACGGTATGACCCGCCTGGTCGAGGTCCCGACGTCGTTCGACGATCGCTCGTTCGATCAGTTCGCGGGCGCCTTCGCTCAGGCGGCGGACGGCGAGCGCCTGCTGTTCGACGCGCACGCCGCCGAGTGGGCCTCGCCGTACGGGCTGGTGTCGCTGCTCGCCGCGGGCCAGGCGGCCGCGCGGCGCGGCGGCGAGAAGCCGCTGCTCACGGCGCCGACCAACGGCGACGTGCTGAGCTATTGGGCGCGGGCGGGGTTCTTCCGCGAAGCGGGCGAGCTGTTCGAGATCCACGGCAAGGTGCCGCGGACCAAACCGCTCGAGGAGAGCGACGTGCTGCTGGATGTGACGCCCGTGCGGGCGGCCGAGGACGTGCATCAGGTCGTCAGCCGCATTCAGGAGCGCGCGTCGGCCATCCTCGCGGCCAAACTCGGGCTCGATCCCAAGGCGACGATGGGGTTCGCTATGGCGCTTTCCGAGGCGTGTCAGAATATTGTAGAACACGCGGGCACGGGTGGCTGGGTGGCCGTGCAGAGCTACCACTGGCGGCGCCGGTTGGGGCGGCAAGTGGTGGTGATCGCGGTGGCGGACGCCGGCGTGGGATTTCGTCATTCGCTCGAGCCGACGCAGAGCAAGCGGTTCGGCGACCGGTGGGGGGACGCGGCGGCGCTGGAGGCGGCTCTGATTCAGGGCACCAGCCGGTTCCGCGATCCGGGGCGCGGCCAGGGGCTGGCCGGCATCCGCCGCTATCTCTCCCGCTGGGACGGCAAGATTTCGATCCGGAGCGGCACGGCGCGCATCGCCATCACGCCGCAGTGGGATGACGACGTGCCGATGCGCGAAGGTCTGCCGCCGTTTCCAGGCGCCCAAGTGTTGATCATCATTCCCGAGCAGGGGTCTGCCACGCCGTGATACAGCGCATCGACGTCCATGAGGTCCTGCAACGCCAGGTGTCGGGCGTCTACGCCGACCTGGTCACGCGACCGACGGGGCGCGCCGTGCGCGAAGAGATCGAGCGGACCATCGCCGGCGTCGAGGCCCGGGTGACCGTGATCGACTTCACCCACGTGGGCTGCGTCGATTACTCCTGTGCCGACGAGATCGTCGCCAAGCTGCTGCGCGACGCCCGCGTGATCCTGCTGCTGCGCGGCATCAACGACGGGCACCGCGAGGCGATCGAGCACGTGGTCCGGAGCGCGGGCCTGGCCGTGGTGCTCGAGGGGCCCGAAGGCGCCCTCGACGTCCTCGGCAGCCCCGACGCCGCCGCGCACTTGCTCGACCAGCTGGTCGCCCAGCAGCTCGCAGCCCGCACGCCTGGAGGCGGGTTCTTCCTCACCGCTGCCTGAGGCGCGCGTGAAAACCCGGCGCCTCGGCCTCTCCACCCGCGCGATCCACGGCGTGCCGGAAACGCGCCCGCCCTGGACGCCCGTCGTCCCGCCGATCTTCCAGAGCAGCACGTTCACCAACCCCGTCGGCTCGGACGAAGAAGTCCTCTACACCCGCTACGGCAACAATCCCAACCAGATCGCGATCGCCAAGCGCCTGGCCGCGCTGGAAGGCGCCGAGGCCGCGATCTTCGTCGCGAGCGGCATGGGGGCCACCGCCCTCGCCCATCTCGCGGTGCTGCGGCCGGGCGATCATCTGCTGTCGTCCGAATGGATTTACGGCGGCGTGCACAAGCTGTTCACCGAGGAATTCGGCCGCTTCGGCATCGACGTGAGCTTCGTCAATCCGGTCAAGTCGCGCGCCTGGAAAACGGCGCTCAAGAAGACCACGCGGGCCCTGTTCCTCGAGACGCCGACCAATCCCCTGCTCCGCGTCATCGATCTCGAGCCGGTGGCGCAGCTGTGCAAGGCGGAAGGGCTGGCGCTGCTCGTGGATTCGACGTTCGCGTCGCCCGTCAACCTGCGGCCGCTGGAGCACGGCGCCGACATCGTGATTCACAGCGCCACCAAGTATTTGAACGGCCATAGCGACGTCATCGCCGGCGCGGTGGCGGGCTCGGAGTCGGTCGTGGAAGAAGTGCGGCGTCTGATGCAGCTGTGGGGCCAGGCGATCGACCCGATGGCGGCGTGGCTGGTCGACCGCGGCTTGCGCACGCTCGCCGTGCGGGTGGAGCGGCAGAACGCGACCGGCCTGAAGGTGGCGCAATGGTGTAGCAAGCAGGCGGCGATCAGCGCGGTGTACTACCCCGGCCTCCCATCGCACCAGGACCACGAGGTGGCGGAGCGGGTGTTGGACGGCGGCGGGGGCATGCTGGGCATCGAGCTGAAGGGCGGCGTGCGGGCGGCCGAACGGTTCCTGCGGGCGCTGGTCCTCGTGGCGCACGCGCCCAGCCTGGGCGGCGTGGAGACGCTCGTGTCGGAGCCGCGCCTCACGTCCCACAAGAGCCTGAGTCCCGCGGCCCGCACGCAGGCTGGAATTCCGGACGGGTTCCTGAGATTTTCCCTCGGACTGGAGGACGCCGACGACCTCATCGCGGATTTCGCCCAGGCCCTGGCGCAGCTGTAAGTGATCAAGTTCACGAACGTCTTCAAAGCCTACCCCAAGGGCGGCCTCGCCCTCAAGGACGTGTCCTTCCACGTCGCGAAGGGCGAGTTCGCGTTTCTCACGGGCCACTCCGGCGCCGGCAAGTCCACCGTGCTGCGCCTGGTGTACGCCGAAGAGCGCCCCACCAGCGGCGAAGTGCGCGTGTCGGGCTACCACGTGGGCGAGATGCGGCGCGGCGACGTCCCCAAGTTGCGGCGCCGGCTGGGCATCGTGTTCCAGGATTTCCGCCTGCTCGAAGACCGCACGGCCGAAGAAAACGTGGCGTTCGCGCTGGAGGTGACGGGGGCGCGGCGCGGCAGCATCGGCGCGCGGGTGATGCGCGTGCTCAC
>DATLWA010000020.1:0-4501 GCA_035576905.1 Gemmatimonadales bacterium | reverse complement strand
AGACCCCCGTGTGCCGGCAGATCTTGGGGTCGAACGTCACGGTGATGTCCGGCGTCTCGTACACCTGCAGGCGTTTCTCGGTCTTATCCGGGTCGGTATTCACCCCACACCTCCCGCAACGTGTCCGCGATCTCTCCCAGTGTGGCCCGCGCCCGCACGGCATCGAGAACGCGCGGCATCAGCGGATCGGTTCCCCGCGCCCCGGCGCCGAGTGCGGCCAGGGCCTTCTTGGCGGCCGCGCCGTCGCGCCGCGCGCGCGATTCCGCGAGCCGCCGGCGTTGTCCTTCCGCCAGCGCCTGGTAGTCGGGCTGAGCGGCGGTGGCGGCCGCGGAGTCGTCCTCGAAACGGTTGACGCCCACCACCACGCGCTCGCCCCGCTCCACTTCCTGCTGCTGCTGGTAGGCGCTGCGCGCGATCGCCTCCTGGAAGTAGCCGTGCTCGATGGCGCGCGCGGCGCCGCCCTGGTTCTCGATGTCGGCGAGCAGCGCGCGCGCCTCGCGCTCGATCCGGTCGGTGAGCGCCTCCACGTACCAGCTGCCGGCCAATGGGTCCACGACTTCGGGCACGCCCGTCTCATGCGCGAGAATCTGTTGCGTGCGCAGCGCCAGCGTGGCGCTCTGCGCCGTCGGCAGGGCGAGCGCTTCGTCGTACGCGTTGGTGTGGAGCGATTGCGTCCCGCCCAGCACCGCCGCGAGCGCCTGCAACGCCACCCGCACGACGTTATTGACCGGCTGTTGCGCGGTGAGCGTGGCGCCGCCGGTCTGCGTGTGGAACCGCAGCCGGCAGACCGATTCGTCGGCATTGAACTTCTCGTGCAGCAGGCGCGCCCACAGCCGGCGCGCGGCGCGGAACTTGGCGGCTTCCTCGAACACGTCGGTGTAGCCCGCAAAGAAGAACGACAGCCGCGGCGCGAACGCGTTGACGTCGAGCCCCGCGCGGATCGCGCGGCGCACGTATTCGAGACCGTTGGCGAACGTGAACGCCACCTCCTGCACCGCCGTGGCCCCCGCTTCGCGCATGAGATAACCCGAGATCGAGATCGGGTTGAAGCTCATCTGTTCGTCCGCCACCCACCGGAACACGTCGGCGATGAGCCGCAGCGACGGCTCGGGCGGATAGATGTACGTCCCGCGGGCGATGTATTCCTTGAGGATGTCGTTCTGGATGGTGCCCTGGAGCTTGCCGTGCGGCACGCCCTGTTCTTCGCCCACCACCACGTACATCGCGAGCAGCGTCGCCGCGGTGGCATTGATGGTCATCGAGGTCGACACGCGGTCGAGCGGGATCTGATGGAACAGCCGCTCCAGATCGTCGACGGTGGCGATGGCGACGCCGACGCGTCCCACTTCGCCCTGCGCCATCGGGTGATCGGAGTCGTAGCCCATCTGGGTCGGCAAATCGAAGGCGACGGAGAGGCCGGTCTGGCCCGCCGCGAGCAGATGGCGGAACCGCGCGTTGGTTTCCTCGGCCGTGCCGAAGCCCGCGTACTGGCGCATGGTCCACAGCTTGCCGCGGTACATCGAGGGATGGACGCCGCGGGTGAACGGGAACGCTCCGGGCGCGCTGAGATCGGTCGCCGGATCACCGCTCCAATCGGAGGGATCGTAGACGGGTTTCTGGTCCTTCACTTGACCTTGACGGCCGCCTCCGCGCACAACAGTTGCGTGGCGAACGCGACGTCCGCCTTGCTGCCGATCACGAGCGGCGTCTTCTGGTGCAGCTCGGTGGGCACGAGCTCGGAGATGTTCTTGCGGCCGTCGGTCGCGGCACCCCCCGCCTGCTCCACCACCATCGCGAGCGGCGCCGCCTCGTACAGCAGGCGCAGCTTGCCGTGCTCCGAGCGCGAGTCGCCCGGATACATGAACACGCCGCCCGAGATCAGGTTGCGGTGGAAGTCCGCCACCAGCGAGCCGATGTAGCGCGCGTTCTTGGCCTGCATGGCGCCGTCGCCGTTCTTGAACGCCGCCGCCACCCGCTGCGCCGCCGGCGACCAGCGGTTCCAGTTGCTCTCGTTCACGCTGTAGTACTTCCCCACTTCCGGCGTGCGGATGTGCGGGTGCGACAGCAGGAACTCGCCGATGGTGGGATCGAGCGTGAAGCCGTGCACGCCCTGCCCCGTGGTATAGACGAGCATCGTGCTCGAGCCGTACAGGATGTAGCCCGCCGCCACCTGTTTGCGGCCGGGCTGCAGGCAATCGCGTTCCTGCGCCGGCGCGCTCTTGGGCGTGACGCGCTTGTGAATCGAGAAGATCGTCCCGATCGAGACGTTGACGTCGATGTTGGTGGAGCCGTCGAGCGGATCGTACAACAGGACGTACTTGCCTGCGGGTTTGTCGGACGGCACCGGGACGGCGTGCTCGTCTTCCTCCGACGCCATGATGCAGATGCGACCGGTGTGCTGCACGCTGTGGCGCACCGTCTCGTTCGCGAAAACGTCGAGCTTCTGCTGCAGGTCGCCCGAGATGTTGACGGTGCCCACACCGCCGAGGATGTCGCTGAGACCGGCGCGACGCACCTGGCGGGAAATGATCTTGGCGGCGAGACAGAGATCATACAGCAGGTTGGACAGCTCCCCCGTCGCTTCCGGGTGGAGCCGCTCCTGCTCCATGATGTAGCGCTCAATCGTGATGACTGATGTCGGTGAATGCACGGTGTCCGTCGGTTCGGTACGTGATGGTGCCGCTGCGATCCGTCCGCAGCACCGCAATGCCGTGTCGCGCCAGCCGCTCCAGCACTTCAGGCGCCGGGTGGCCGTAGTTGTTGTGCGCGCCGACTGAAATCACGGCGAGCGCGGGCTTCAACTCGTCCAGCCAGGCTTCGCCCGTGGCGCTGCGCGATCCGTGGTGGCCCACCTTGAGCACATCCACCGGGCCCACCGTCCGCGCGAGTCGCGCCTCGACCGGCAGCCCCGCGTCGGCCTCCAGGACGATGCGCGTGGCGCCGTACGTCACCAACAGCACCACGCCGTGGTCGTTCACGTCCACCGGCATCGCCATCCAGCCCGCATCGGGGCTCAACACCTGCAGCGTCACCGAGTCGAGCGTCACGCGGTCGCCCGCGCGCGCGGCATGCCACTCGGCGCCCGAGCGCTCCACCGCCGCAAGCCACTCGAGGTAGAGCGGCCGGCCCAGCGGCTCGCCGGGCTCGAGCACCAGGCGCGGCGGGAAGGCCGCGATCACCGCGGGCAGGCCGCCCAGATGGTCGGCGTCGCCGTGCGTCGCCACCACCACCGCGAGACTCTCGACGCCCTGGCGTCGCAAGAACGGGACCACGATGCGCCGGCCTGCGTCCAGCTGCGGCGTGCGCGGCCCGCCGTCCACTTCGATCCAGCGGCCGGCGGGCGTGCGCAACACGATGGCGTCGCCCTGCCCGATGTCCAGGAAATGTATGGTGAGACAGCGGCAATCGTCGAGAGACGCCGCGCCAAAGACCCCAATCCACAAGGCGATCGTGACAACGAACAGCGCGCGCGCGGTGAGCAGCCACGGGCGGCGCGGCGAGTGCCACAGCCACCACAGCGCCGCCACCACACCGCACCACAGCGCGGCGGCGGGCCAGCCCGCCTGGCCGATCCAATGTCCACCGGGGACCCACGTCCCTGCTCGCGCGGTCAGATCGATCAGCTCGAGCCCCAGTCCCGCGCCGGCGGCGATGAGCCGCGCCGCGCCATGCCACAGCGGCGCCAGCGTGAGCGCCAAGACGAGCCCGGGCACGGTGAGCCCCGCGATCGGGACGGCCACGAGATTCGCCAGGACGCCGATCGGCGCCACCGTGCCGAACGCGAAGGCGGAGATGGGGGCGGTCGCGATAGTCGTGGCCGCGGCGGGGGCCAGCGCCCGCAGCCACGCGGGCGCGCGGGCGAGCGCGCGGCCCGACCAGGAGATCGCGGCCACCGCCGCGACCGACAGCCACAGCCCGACCGAGCGCGCGGCCCAGGGGTCGCCCAGGATGATCGCGAGGGCCGCGAGGGCGAGCGTCGCGTACGGCGTGACGACGCGCTCGCGCGCGCGCGCCACGCCCGCCAGCCCGAGCAGGATGGCGGCGCGCGTGGCCGGCGCCGGAAAACCGAGCAGCCAGACGTAGGCGAACGCGAGCGACGCGGCTCCGAGCATCCGCCAGCGCGGGGGGACCCCTCCGAGCCGCAGGAAGAGCGCGAACCATCCGGCGAGAAACCCGACGTGCAAACCCGCGATCGCGAGGAGGTGCGCCAGGCCCGAGCGCGCGAACCGCTCGCGCACTGCCGGGTCGAGCTCGGCGCGGCGGGCGAGCACCATCGCATCCACCAGCGGCGCGCGCGCGCCGAACAGCTCCGCCGAGCGCGCGGCGATCCGGTCGCGCAGCGCACCGCGCCCGCGCCGTTGCGCATCGATCTGGCGCACGCGCCGCGCCACCAGAATGCCACGCGCGGCGTCGCCCGCGTACCGGCCCGCGACGAGCCAGGTGGTGCCACCGTGGGCCGCGTGCCCGTCGGGCCAGCGCAGGTCGAGCGCGCCGCCGCACG
>DATLWA010000019.1:0-10102 GCA_035576905.1 Gemmatimonadales bacterium | reverse complement strand
CGAAGACTCGTTCTCCATCGGCTACAAGCACATCATGGAGGACCTGCCCACGCCGCCGCTCGATTCGCCCGAGAAGCGCGAGCTGTTCCAGATCGTCCGCAAGATGATGGCCAAGTCGCCCGACGACCGCTTCCAGACGGCAGACGAGATGGTCACGGCCGTGGAAGGCGGCGCCTTCGCGCCGCTGCAGCAGTCGATCTCCACCGCCGCGACACGCGCCCTGCCGTCGCTCTCGGGCGTCCCGCGCGTGACCACCGCGCCCACGACGCCGCTGCCGCGAGTCAGCGCCGGCGGCGCGGGCGGGGGCCACAAACGCTCGGTGGTGGGAGCGATCGTCACCTGGTTGCTGCTGGTCGGCGTGATCCTCGGCGGCGGCGGCTACTTCGCGATGAAGAAGGGCTGGGTGTTCGCGGGTGCCGGCACCAAGCCGCCCGCCGATTCAGCGTCGCGGGCGCGGGACTCGGCGCTGCTGGCGAGCGGCGATACTACCGCCGCCGACTCCGGCGCGGCGCCCGACACCACGACGCACGTCAGCGTGCCGCCGGGCACGCCCGGCAAGCTCGTGCTGCAGGGCCTGCCCCGGGGCGCTCGCGTCAGCGTGAACGGGCAGCCCACCCACAGCGCGCAGCCTGAGCTCCAGCCGGGGAGCTACAAGCTCACCGTGACCGCGCCCGGCTACGCCACATTCGAGCGGCCCTTCACCGTCGTCGCGGGACTGGCCACCACGATCCAGGTGACGATGGAAGAGAGCGACAATGCGAGCCGGGGCGACCCGTGCGGCCAGTACGGGCCCGCCTACAACCAGAACAGCATGTGCTGGGACACGCGCCCGGTGCCGCTCACGCCGACCTTCATTCCGGTCCCGTCCGACGCCCCGATCTTCCCGCGCCAGGTCATTCTGCTGGTGCACGTCTCCAAGGACGGTGAAACGATGGAGGCGCGGGTGTTTTCGGGGTCGAATGTCGAGACCTTCAATCAGCAGGCGTTGGACCTGGCCAAGCTGATCCGCTGGAACCCCGCGCAGAAGAACGGCGACCCCGTGGACGCGTGGGTGCAGTGGCCGTTCCAACCGACGAGACAGTAATCAACATCGATCCGACGGCGTTCATCGCCCCGACCGCCGCCGTTCTGGGCGACGTCACACTGGGCCCCCGCGCCAGCGTGTGGTACCAGGCCGTGCTGCGGGGCGACATGGCGCCCATTGTCGTGGGCGAAGCCACGAACCTTCAGGACGGCGTCATCGTTCATGTGGACGAAGGGAAGCCCGCGCTGATCGGCGCCCGGGTGGGTGTCGGCCACCGGGCGATCATCCACGGCTGCACCATCGAAGACGAATGTCTCATCGGCATGGGCAGCGTGCTCCTCAACGGGGTACGGATCGGGAAGGGCAGCGTCGTGGCGGCGGGGGCCGTGGTACCCGAGGGGATGAAGGTGCCGCCGGGGTCGCTGGCGGTGGGTGTGCCGGCGCGCGTGGCCCGCGCCGTCGATCCGGACCTGGCGGCGCGCATCCGGCTGACGTGGGAGCACTATGTGGCGGAGGCCGAGCGGCACCGCAGCGGACGGTTTCCCCTGGCGAAGCCAACTTTGTGATGTGAATTGCGGGGAACGTCGCGGCGGCGCGGGTTTCGCCCGCGTCTTGCCCGACGGGGCACAACTTTCTACCTTGACCCTCCGCGCTTCGAATGCTGGTCTGCGAGTAGTCGGGACTACTTCAGGCAGTCTTCTCAAGCACTGAGTAACCGCGAACCGCTCTCACCGTGAGGGACGAGCCAGGATGACTGCTTCCGCCAAGAAACTCGATTTGAGCGCCAACGCGCTCACCGTGCTCGAGCGCCGCTACCTCGTGAAGGGTGAAGACGGCAAGCCCGTCGAGGCGCCCGAGGATCTGTTCTGGCGGGTGGCCCGCACCATCGCCGCCCCGGACAAGACCTACGGCGCGTCCGACAAAGCGGTCGAAGCCCTGGCGGAAACGTTCTTCGATCTGATGGCCACGCGCGTGTGGATGCCCAATTCGCCCACCCTGATGAACGCCGGCCGGCCCCTGGGCCAGCTGTCGGCCTGCTTCGTCTTGCCGGTGGACGACGCCCTCTCCAACGGGAAGAGCGGCATCTACGACACGCTGCGTGCCATGGCGCTGGTCCACCAGTCGGGCGGCGGGACGGGGTTCGCGTTCTCGCGCCTGCGGCCGCAGAACGACGTCGTGCGCTCCACCATGGGCGTGGCGTCGGGTCCGGTGTCGTTCATGAAGCTGTATGACGCCTCGACCGACGTCGTGAAGCAGGGCGGCACGCGCCGCGGCGCCAACATGGGCATCCTGCGCGTGGATCACCCCGACATCCTGGAGTTCATCACCTGCAAGGACGACCTCACCCAGGTGACGAACTTCAACATCTCCGTCGCCGTGACCGACGCCTTCATGCAGGCGCTGGCGCAGGGCAAGAGCTACGACCTGATCCACCCCCGCACCAAGAAGGTCGTGGGGCAGCTCGACGCGCGCGAAGTCTTCAAGAAGATCGTGCACGGGGCGTGGAAGACGGGCGAGCCGGGCGTGTTCTTCATCGACCGGGCGAATCACTACAACCCGGTGCCGGCGCTGGGCAGCTACGAGGCGACCAACCCCTGCGGCGAGCAGCCGCTGCTCGCCTACGACGTGTGCAACCTCGGCTCGATCAACGTCGGCCTGTTCGTGAAGGACGGCGCCGTCGACTGGGACCGGCTGCGCACCGTGGTGCACCTGTGCACGCACTTCCTCGACAACGTCATCGACGCCAACAAGTACCCGCTGTCGGAGATCGACGACCTGGCCAAGCGCATCCGCCGCATCGGCCTGGGGATCATGGGCTGGGCCGACCTGTTGGTGCAGCTCGGCGTGCCATACAACTCGGAAGAGGGCGTGGCGCTGGGCCGCAAGCTGATGGCGTTCGTGGATGAGGAGTCCAAGGTCGCCTCGGAGAAGCTCGCCAGGCAGCGCGGCGCGTTCCCCGAGTGGGAGCGCTCGATCTGGGGCCCCGACAAGACCTGCGCGCGCGACGCCCAGGGCCAGCGCATCCGGCCGCTGCGCAAGCTGCGCAACTGCAACCTCACGACCGTGGCGCCCACGGGCACGATCTCGATCATCTCGGGCTGCAGCTCGGGGATCGAGCCGCTGTTCGCGATCGCGTTCATGCGCAACCAGGCGGGCGTGTTGATGCCCGACGTGAACGAGGCGTTCGTCGCGGTCGCCAAGCAGGAGGGCTGGTACTCCGACGCGCTGGTGCAGCGCATCGCCGAGTCGGGCAACATCCATTTCGACGAAGTGCCGGCCAAGTGGCAGCGCGTCTTCGTCACGGCGCACGACGTGACGCCCGAGTGGCACATCCGGATGCAGGCGGCGTTCCAGGAGTTCACCGATTCGGCGATCTCCAAGACCTGCAACTTCCCGAATGCGGCCAGCGAGGACGACGTCGAGCAGATCTACCGGCTCGCCTTCCAGCTGAACTGCAAGGGCGTCACCGTGTACCGCGACGGCGCGCGCGAAGGCCAGGTCCTGTCGACCGGCTCCACCGCCAAGAAGGCTGCGCCCGCTCCGGCGCAGGCCGACGCGTTAGGGCGCGTCGCCGAGCTCGAAGCGGAGCTGGAGCGCACGCGCCGCCAGCTGCACGACGTCGAGGCGGAGAACCTGCAGCGCCGCGCCAAGCGCTCGCGGCCGGACTTGTTGAAGGGCGCCACGCGGCGTGTCGAAACACCGCTGGGCACGATGTACGTGAACATCACCGAGGACGACAAGAACCAGCCGTTCGAGGTGTTCATTTCGCTCGGCAAGGCGGGCGGCGCGCTCATGGCGGACGTCGAAGCCATGGGGCGGCTGATCTCACTCGCGCTGCGCTCCGGCATTCCATTGAAGGAGATCCATCGCCAGCTGCGCGGCATCTCGTCGGACCGCGTGGTGGGACTGGGTCCCAACAAGGTGATGTCGGTGCCCGACGCGATCGGCATCGCCATCGAGAAGTGGCTGCAGGAGAAGCAGGGCATCCAGCAGGACTTGCTCGGCGGCCAGGCGCCCGCCGTGCCGTCGCGCGAGATCGTGGCCGGCGGCGCGGGCGACGCCCTGCTGCGCTCCGGTGGTGAGGCGCAGGATTTCATCGGCGCATGCCCCGACTGCGGCTCGCAGCTCGCGTTCGTGGAGGGCTGCGCCAAGTGCCACGTGTGCGGGTTCAGCGAGTGCGGCTGAGCTGACCTTAAGGGGACAAGCGACGCCGGTCCGGCTTTGCCGGGCCGGCGTTGTTGCTTTAGGCTTAGGTGATGAAGATCCTCATCGCCGAGGACGATCCGGTCTCCCGCGCCAAGCTCATGGCGTTGCTCAAGGCGCAGGGGCACGACGTCACCGCGACCGACGACGGGATGGAGGCGTGGGGCGCGTGGCAGATCGCGCAGCCGCGCGTCGTCGTGTCGGACTGGGCGATGCCCGAGATGGACGGCCTCGAGCTGTGCCGCCGCCTGCGCGCGCACCGGGCTGATCACTACACCTACTTCATGCTGCTCACCGCCACGGGCGGCCGCGACAACTTCCTGGCCGCCATGCAGGCGGGCATCGACGACTTCATCACCAAGCCGGTCGACCCCGAAGAGTTGCGCGCGCGCCTCACCGTCGCCGAACGCATCCTCGGCCTGCGCGAAGAGCTGCACGCGCTCGAAGGGCTGCTGCCGATTTGCAGCTACTGCAAGCGCATCCGGAACGATCGGGAAGAGTGGTCGTCGCTCGAGGGGTACATCGAAAAACGCTCCCGCGCCGAGTTCAGTCACGGTGTCTGCCCCGACTGCTACCGCAAGCACCTGGAGCCGCACATCGGGCCGCAGTGAGGATTTGGAGGGCGTGGCGCCCCGGCCTGGGGACTTTCTATATTGCGGCGTAGCTACGCCACCTCCTGACCGCGGACCCTGTGACCGCGCTCACGCCGGGAGAATCGAAAGGGGGTTAGATAGCAGTCTATGGACGCCCGTCCGATCACCCCCACACGCCTGCAGCCGCGCGGCTGGGCCCGCGTCGGCCCGTCGGGCGCGCACACCCTGCGCCGCGGGGCCTGGTATCCCGTCGTGCGTATCTCGTCCACCAACATTGTCGTGCTGGATGTGAATCGCCGCAATGTGCCGGTGGACCGGCGACTGCTCGAGATCCGCTACCATCCGCCCGAGCGCTGGAGCATCGTGCGCTGCGAGCCGCGGGAGATTCAACGCGTCGGCCGGCTGTTTCCGCTGACCTATGGCGTGTGCCCCACGTGTCGGCATCGCCAGGCGTTTGATGCGGGACTTACCGACCTGACGTGTGATCGGTGTCATGCGGTTGCGGGGCTGGCTTGGGATGAAGTGAATTAGCTGACAGCCGCCAGTTGAGTTCCCAGACGCCAAGTTGTAAGTGGTTCCAAGTGCAAGTGGCCAGCTGCTCATCGGAGCAAGCTGGCCACTTTGTTCTGGCAACCACTGGCAACTTGGCGTCTGGGAACTCAACTGAACGCTGCCATCTGTTCTCTCATAACAAGGCCAGAACCATCCCTTCTTCAAGTACCGCCACTCCCTCCGCCACCGCATAGTATCCGCGCATTCCGTCATCCAGCCATTGCAGATGCTCCTTCAGCACCGCTGACTCGACTTTCCCACCCAACGCCCATCCCGTAAACGGCCGGCACGGATGCGCCGGTTGCAGGACCTTCAGCCGCACCAGCTCACGGCCGTCCGCGTCGAGGACGGCGCACCCCGGCGCCATTTCGTCCCACGTGACGTGGCGGTCGGTGTCCACGATGATGTTCTCGCCCGCCACGCCGACCGCGACATGGGGGCCGAAGCGCTCGCGCATCTCCGCGTAGTGCGACGTGAAGCCCACCGACAGTCCGTGCAGGCCGTCTTCATTCTTGGTGGCGGGATGCGCGCGGTGGTGGACGTCCACCACCCAGCCGCCGCCGGCCGAGCCGCAGGCGCCGTCGGGATGCACGGCGAGCGCCGGCACCGCCAACAGCGGGCGCGGATCGTACGTGCGATTCGGTTTTTCGCCCGTCTTGAGCGTGGAGCGCTGGACTTGCAGGCGGAGGATGGGCCCGATTACGCGCATTCGGGAAATGTAGTATGATGGTGCCCGCCTATGGGCACACTCGGCTGGGCTCGCTGCATCGACAGCGTGGCGGATGTGATGCGACGCGGCGCGTGGTACCCGATCCTCGAAGAGTCGGGCGACGGCCACGTGGTGCTCGACGTCCATCAGCGCAAGTTGCGGCTGTCGCGTCAGGAAATCCGCGTGCGCACCGATGCGCCCACCCGCTGGAGCATCGTGGTACGGACCGGCGTGCTCCGTCCCACCTTGGGCGGCGGGCGCGACAAGGAAATCACGACGACGTACGCGGTGTGCCCGCATTGCCATGAGCGGCAGGACTTCACGGGCAAGCCCACCGCATTACGCTGTGCGCGCTGCGGTAAAGACTCCGAGGTGGATTGGTCGGAGACCTGTTAGGAGAGCCCCGCCGCTGCCGGGTCCAGCCGGTCGAACACCCGGCCCAGCCACGTCACCGCCAGCAGGATCGCGAGGCCCACCGTCGCCGCGCCCGCCACGACCCCCACCGCAACGCCCCACGCGAGCGGCACCCCCACCGCTTGCAGTAGTCCCGCCACCACCGCCGCCAGCACCGCGCCGGGCAACATCCCCACCAGCAAGGCCAGCCAGCCTCCGACCATCACGAGAATGCGTTGGCCCATCGCTTCGACGCCGGTCGCGCGATCGGGACCGATCGCGGCCCAGGCGGGGAAGAGCAGCACGACCGCGTTCTGGTAGGTGACGAGCAGGCCGGTGAACGCCGGCACCACCGCCAGCGCGGCGATGAGCAGCGCGGTGCGCTCGTCCAGCGGCGGCAGGCCCGCCACGCGCGGCACCTCCGCGGCATAGGCGATCAACGCGAACGTCCAGACGAAGGCCGTCACGGCCGCGACCGGCGAGAGAATCTCTCCCGCCACCACGTCGCGGCCGCGCACCGGCGCCGTCTTGAGGACGTCCACCAGCTCGAGATCGCGCCGCAGGTCGAAGCGCACGACGAAGGGACCGAACACCATGGCGTAGCCGCCGAAGATCGCGGCGAAGACGGCGATCCAGTCGAACGGCGTGAACGCATGCGTGCCGAGGCTGCTCGCCACCGCGATGGCGAAGATCGCGAGGAAGATGAGCGTGCGGGGCCGGTTGGTGCGCGCCAGACCGGTAAGATTCTTCCAGAGGATGGCGCGGGCCGGGGACCCGGTGGGTGCAAGACGCAGCAGGGTGGGGCGGCGTACGCGCGACGGCAACGGCGTCTCGAGCCCGCGGCCGCTGCGCAGCGCATCGATGCGCCGCGCGGTCTTCTCCGCCGCTTCGGCCGCAACCTCCTCGAACGACAGCGCCGAGCTCACCACCCACACGTAATGGGCGACGAGCACCAGCAGCGCGCCCGGGAGGGCCGCCGCGAAGGCGCCGGGCGTCCGGGCGAACAGCGGACCCAGCAACGCGCGCAGCGGCCACAACAGCACGCCCAGCACGCCGCCGTGCAGCGCCCGGCCGAGCGCGGCGGCGCCCATCGCCGGATCGTCGCTGAACGCGTCGGCGATGCCGGGCAGCGCCCGGCGCAGACTCCACCACCCCAGTCCCACCGCCACCGCGACGCCCAGCACCAGGCCGGCGCGGCGCCGCCAGCCCGTGAGTCCGTGCTCCGCGAGATTGGCCCGGACGAATGCCGCCGCCGCGAAGTTGAGTTGCAGCGTGGCGTACACCAGCCACAGTCCGCCCACCCGCATGAAGCGCGCGGCCGTAAAATGAAAACCAGAGAACAAAAGCACGGACAGGATCGCCGAGAACAGGAGGCTCGTCTGCGAGCGCAGCACCTTGAACGCGATCACCTGGCGGCGCGTGAGTGGGGCGGTGAAGAGGAACTGGGTCTCCGCCAGACTGAAATTGAACGGCGTCTCCGACGAGCCGGCGATCCACGCCAGCAGCAACAGGACCGCCAGCGCCAGGGCGCCGAGCGGCACCAGCTGGTCCACCAGCGCCGTGGCGAAGCCCGCCGCCGGGACCCGGTTGCCGCGGGGCCGGAACAGGAACCACCAGAAATAGAGCAAGCCGACCGCGAACCCGACGAGGTACTTGGGCTCGCGCAGCCGCCGCAGTCGCCGCCGCGTCGCGTTCGCCAGCGAGCGGCGCGACAGGTACAGCGCGGCCGCGATCAGGTCTCGGCTCCAGTGAGCGCCAGGAAGACTTCCTCGAGACTCTTCCCCTGGAGGTCCGGGCGGCCGGCGAGGATCTCGGCGATACTGCCGTGCGCCACCTTGCGGCCGCGCTGGATGATCAGCACGCGGGTGCAGATCTCCTCCACCAGGTGCAACAGGTGCGACGACAGCAGCACGGCGGCCCCGCGGCGCGCCCGCTCGACGATCGTCTGCTTCATCCGGCGGATGCCCACCGGATCGAGCCCGGTCAGCGGCTCGTCGAACAGCAGCGCCCGGGGCTCGTGCAGCAGCCCGCACGCGATGGTCAGTTTCTGCTTCATGCCGCGCGACAGCTCGCCGGGCAGCGCTTTGGCTTTGTCGACCAGCTCCATCTCCTGCAGCAGGGCAGGGGCCCGGGCGTCCACGTCGGCCACGCCGTACAGGCGCGCCACGAACCGCAGATGCTCCTCCACCGTGAGGTAGTCGAACAGGCGGGGCTCGTCGGGCATGAAGGCGAGCAGCCCCTTCGCCGCCACCGGGTGGTGCTCTAGGTCGTGCCCGCCGATCACGATCCGGCCGCGGGTGGGGCGGATGATGCCCGCGATGCTGCGCAGCGTGGTGGTCTTGCCGGCGCCGTTGGGCCCGACCAGCCCCAGCACCTCGCCCGGGGCGACGTCGAACGACAGCTCGGACACGGCGGGCAGGGTGCCGTACAGCTTGGTGAGATCGTGGACCGCGATCATGCCCGAAAATGTAGGGAAAACAGGGGTCTTGCGGGGGGCTGGGAATATGTTAGTATATTAATGGTCAATATATTAACGATATCCATGCCCGACCGTTCCGAGCTCGCGCTGCAGTTGACCGACGCCGTCGTGGCGGCGGCCGCTACGCTGCAGCGCTCCGGCGACCGCGCATTCCGCTCCTACGGTCTCGGGGCGCGCGCGCAGAGCGCCCTGGTGGCGGTGGACCAGGGCGGGGCCGACGGTGCCCGCCCCAGCGAAGTGGCGCGCCACCTCGGCGTCTCGCGCGCCGCTGCCACGACGTTCATCCAGCGGCTCGAGGCCAAGGGACTCGTCGAGACCACCCCGGACTCCGACGACGACCGCGGCGTGCGCGTGACCCTCACCCGCCGCGGCCTCGAGGCGCTGCTCAAGGCGGGACAGCTGGAGCGCCGCCTGGCCGCGCGCACCATCGAAGGCCTCCCTGCGTCCTCGATCACCCGCACCGTGGCGTTGCTGCAGGAGCTGAAGCGGCGTCTCGAAGGCCGGCAAATCGCCGTCGTCCCGTGACGTATACGACTGTGCACAAGTTTATGCACAGGCGACTGGGGGCCGAGCGGCGGCTAGAACGACCGAGACGTTGCGCGAGGTCCGCAGTGTAGCGTGGCAATTGACGCGCAGTTACGCGCGCCGACCGGATGGCATCAGGCACCGCACTCCGGTACATTGCTGTCGCCGGTGTCACCAGTCCACTTTTCCACAAAGCCGTTATCCACCACTCGAGGTCCGTAACGCGTGATTCGCCGCACCAAGATCGTGGCGACCCTCGGCCCGGCCACCGGCACCGCGGCGCAGATCGCGGCCCTGCTCGAGGCCGGCGTCAACGTCGTCCGCATCAACGCTTCGCATGGCACGCCGGAAATCCGCGGCGGCTGGATCAAGCTCGTGCGGCAGGCGGCGGAGGCGCAGGGCCAGCCGATTGCGGTCCTCGTGGACTTGCAGGGTCCGCGCATCCGCGTCGGCCAGCTGGCGCAACCGCGCGAGCTGGTTCCGGGCGCGCGCGTGGTGTTCGCTCCGGAGTCGGTCGCCGCCGGGGACGAACTGCCGACCACGTACGAAGACCTCGCGAAAGACGTGCGGGTGGGGGCCAAGATCCTCCTCAACGACGGCTTGCTGTCGGTCGAGGTGACGCG
>DATLWA010000018.1:0-3564 GCA_035576905.1 Gemmatimonadales bacterium | reverse complement strand
CGCCAGCTGCATCGCGTGCGCCGCCTGCTGCATGCTCGCCGTGGCCGGACTGCCCCGCGTGTAGTGATCGAAGTACTCGGCATACGCCTCGACCGCCGTGAGTGTCGGCAGATAGGCGACGCCGCGCTGCGCCATCAACCGGAACACCGAGTCCGTGCCGCCGAAGCCGTGCTCGATCGTATTGACGCCGGCGAGAATGGCGCGGCGCATGCCTTCGGGCGTCGTGGCGTGCGCGGCGACGGGCCGGCCCGACGAGTGCGCCTCGGACACCAGCGCGTCGAGCTCCTCCTGGCTGAACGTCGGCATCGCTTCGCCGTGCGGCCCGCGGCCGTAGTCGGCGTAGACTTTAATCCAGTCGGCGCCGCGGCCCGCCTGCTCGCGCACGGCCGCCAACACCTCGGGCACGCCGCTCACCGCCTGCCCGCCCTGCGGCAAGTCGAGATCGGGCCGGAAGCCGCGCGGGCCGGGCCCGTACGACGACGTCGCCACGATCGCGCGCGTCGAGACCTCAAGCCTGGGGCCAGGAATGAGCCCCTGGTCGATCGCGCGTTTCAGCGACACGTCCTCGAACCCCGCCCCCTCCGTGCCCAGGTCGCGCAGCGTCGTGAAGCCTGCCATCAGGGTGTTCCGCGCGTGCAGCACGGCCTCGACCACGCGATAGCCCAGGGGCTCTTTCAGGACCTGGTCGTTCCACAGGGTCTCGTTGTAGGGATGCAGGAACACGTGCGAGTGCGCGTCGATCAGGCCCGGCAAGAGCGTCGTGCCGGGCAGCGCGATGGTCTGGGTGCCCTGCGGCGCGTGCACCGACGCCGCGGGCCCCACCGCCGCGATCGTGTCGCCGTCGACCAGGACCACCCAGCCCGCATGAGTCGCCTCGCTGGTCGCGTCGAACACGCGATCGGGCTGCAGCAGCACGGGATGGCCGGGTGGCGCGGGCACGAGCGGCGCGAACCCCGCGCGAGCGGGCAGCTTGAGCGCCGAGAGCAGCGTGTCGGGCGACTGGGCGGCGAGCAGGCCGGGCAGGGCGAGGAGCAGGAGTAAGCGAAGTGAGGTGCGCATGGGGAAATACTAGCCGCCACGCGGGGTTTTCGCCCCGCCCCGCGTTTTCTTGATAACGCTCGCCGCCGAGCGTACCCTTAGGATGTGACGGACACCCACTTGGTCGATGCAACGTACCGATCCGACCCGCGCGAGTTGAACGAGCTCAACTTCGCACGCTTCAGCGCGGAAGTGGACGCGGGCTTCGCGCGCGTCGACGCCAAACTCGAGCAGCTGGAGGCGCGGCTCGATGTGAAGCTCGCGCAGTTCGAGACCCGGCTCACCAAACGCATGTTCGCCTTCTGGATCGGCCAGTCCGCCACCACCGTCGCTTTGGTGTTGGGCGTGGTGAAGCTGTGGCCCCACTAGCGTCGGCTGACCCCGGGGCGGTGCCCCGGGGTTAACGGAAGGCGGTTTGTAACCCCGGGGCATGGCCCCGGGGTGAACCCACCCGGATCGTTATTGGATTTTGATCTTGGACACCGGATGTATCTCGTTCCACTTCTTGTGGTTCTTCTCCTGCACGAACGTCCCCGTGATCGCCACGTGCGTGCCCACCGGCGGAATCGCGGTGTGATCCGCGAATGACGCGCAGGCGGGCACCGCGTCCGCTTGCGTCACCGTGTAGTGGCACACGATCTCGAAGACCAGGTTGCCCCCTTCGTCCGACGTATTCCCCCCGTTGATCGCGGCCGCGAACGGCGCATCGACCTTGAGCCAGCCGTGCGTGTCGCCGTCGCGCTCGTGGCGCACGCCGTCGGGCTCGTGATGCGACGTGGCATCGACGATCGTGCCGGTGATCGTGACGCAGTCCTGCTTCACGGTGAGCCGCGACGGGTGATAGACGTGCCGCCATAAGTGATCGCCGCAGCCCACCATCTCAGGCGAGCCCGCGACGCCTGAGTCCGGGTGGAACGTCGTGGCCGACGTCGCCGGCGCCGCGCTCACCTGCACGTAGCTGCTCCACACGTAGCCCTCTTCTCCGGTACTCGTCTTCACGTGGTAGTAGCCGGACTGGGCATCGGACTCGAGCAGCGTGAGCGGCGGCTCGGTGGGCTTGAGCAGGCGAATCGGCGCGTACTCGATCGACGGATCGGGACGCAGGTTCACGTTCTGCCGCACCGTCACCGTCTGGGCCTGCGCGCGAGTCGGGTGTTGTACGAACAGGGTGGCGAGGAGGAGCAGTATGGTTCGGCTCATTGGCCCGTGACTCCCTTTCGGGTGGGTTCACCCCGGGGCCATGCCCCGGGGTTAACAACCTGCTCCCGTTCACCGCCGGGTCCTCACCCCCTGGCCCCCTCTCCACAATGTGGAGAGGGGGAACTCCGTCTGTAACTCCCCCTCTCCCGACAGAGCCCGCCGCGGCGCCTCGGGCTTGACGCCCACCGCATTATCTGACTACCGTCAGACAATGACCTCCACAGAGATCGAGCAGGTCAGGCGCTTCAATCGCCTCGTCACCCAGCGCGTCGGCGCGCTGGACGATCACTTCCTCGGCCGCGATCGCCCGCTCGGCGCGTCCCGCGTGCTCTTCGAGATCGGCGCCGCCGGCGCCGACCTGCGCGACCTGCGCGCCCGCCTGGGCCTCGATTCCGGATACTTGAGCCGCCTGGTGCAAACCCTCGCCCGCCACGGTTTGGTCAAGCTGCGGGCCGGACCGGGCGACGAGCGCGTCCGCCGCGCCCAGCTCACGGCCGCCGGGCGCGCCGAGCTGAACGAGATGAACCGCCGCGCCGACCAAGCGGCCGCCGGGATCCTGGCGCCGCTCACGGAGCCGCAGCGACAACGCCTCGTCGCCGCAATGACGGAGGTGCACGCGCTGCTGCAGGTCTCCGGCGCGCGCCTCGAGCGCGTCGATCCGGCGAGCCCCGCGGCCCGCTGGTGCGTCGCGCAATACTTCGCCGAGTTGGCCGAGCGCTTCGCGGAGGGCTTCGATCCAGGCAAGAGCCTGCCGGCCGACGACGCCGATATGATCCCGCCCCGCGGCGCGTTTCTCGTCGTGCAGATCGACGGCCAGCCGGTCGCCGGCGGCGCCGTGAAGACCATTGCGCCCGGTGTCGGGTCGATCAAGCGGATGTGGGTGGCGCCGGCGGTGCGCGGCCTCGGCTTCGGCCGGCGCATGCTGAGCGCGATCGAGTCCCAGGCGCGCGAGCTGGGCCTGACCACACTGCGCCTCGAGACCAATCGGGCCCTCACGGAGGCCATTCAACTGTACCGGCGCTCAGGTTACATGGAAGTGCCGGCCTTCAACGCCGATCCCTACGCCAACCACTGGTTCGAGAAGCGGCTTCCCCCCTCTTGACACTTTAGTACTACACCTGTAAATCTACGCCTGTAGACTAACCCGAGGGCACGTATGCCGGAGCGTCATCAACTCACCGAGCTGCAGCTCGCCATCCTGCGCGTCATCTGGGACAAGGGCGAAGCCACGGTCCAGGACATCTGGGAAGCGCTGCACTCAGAGCGCGGGCTGGCCCAGACCACCGTCGCCACGATGCTGTCGCGCCTCGAGCGCCGCGGCGTGGT
>DATLWA010000017.1:0-4483 GCA_035576905.1 Gemmatimonadales bacterium | reverse complement strand
ATCAACGAGCTGGGCGCGGAGCATCAGCGCACGGGGAAGTGGATCGTATATACATCGGCGGACTCCGTCTTTCAGATCGCGGCGCACGAAGACACAGTGCCCCTGGCGGAGTTGTACCGCGGCTGTCAGGTGGCGCGCGAGTTGTTGGTGGGGGAGCACGCGGTCAGCAGGGTGATCGCGCGGCCGTTCGTGGGTGTGGGCGGGGCGTACGAGCGCACGGCGAACCGCCGCGATTTCTCGATCGCGCCCACGGGCACGACCCTGCTCGACCGGCTCGCCGAGCGCGGCATTGCGCGGACCGGCATCGGGAAGGTGGACGACTTGTTCGCCGGGCGGAACATCGAGAGCGAACACACGCCCACCAATGCGCGGGCGTACGAGCTGATCGAGCAGGCGCTGGCAGCGCGGCGCAGCGAGTTCATCTTCGTGAACGTGATCGAGTTCGACCAGACGTGGGGGCACCGCAACGACGTGCCGGGGTTTCATAAGGGATTGCACGAGCTGGACGCCTGGATTCCGCGGCTGGAACAGCGACTCGAGGGAGAGGACCTGATTATCCTGACCGCGGATCACGGCAACGACCCGACCACGCCGTCGACCGACCATTCGCGCGAGGCGGTGCCGGTGCTGGTGCTGGGGCCCCGTGTGAAGCCGGTGGCGTTGGGCGAGCGGCGCACCTTTGCCGACCTGGGCGCCACGGTGGCCGAGTATTTCGGTGTGGCGCCGCTCGCGGCCGGGACGTCGTTTCTGGGCGAGGTGATGGCGTGAGCGCGGCGCTGGTCGCCGCGGCGCGCGCGGCGCAGCGCAATGCGCATTGTCCCTACTCCAACTTTCACGTCGGGGCGGCGATCGAAGCGACCGACGGCAAGACGTACGCCGGCTGCAACGTGGAGAGCGCCTCGTACGGTCTCACGATCTGCGCCGAGCGGATGGCGTTGGGGGCGATGGTGGCCGCGGGCGGGAAGGGGATCCGGCGCATTGTGGTGACGACGGACGTGGATCCGCCGGCGGCGCCGTGCGGCGCGTGCCGCCAGCTGCTGGCGGAATTCGGGCTCGACTTCGAGGTGATCGCAGTGGGCAAGACGACTGAGCGACGCTGGACGCTGCGGCAGCTGCTGCCGGATGCCTTCACCCGGGAGACGCTCGGCGCGTGACGCGACGGCTTGCGGTCCTCGGGGTGTTGGCGGTGCTGGCTGCCGCCTGCACCGATAAGCTGACGACGCCGGGTCAGTGTCCGGCGTTTTGTCCCGGCGGCGACTCGCTGCAGACGCGGGACACGATCTTCACGACCATCATCTCGCGCGACTCCGCGTATCGTGGGTTTGTGTCGCCGTACGAGGCGGCCGTGCTTCTCGCCGCGGAGATGCCGGGCGTGGACAGCCGGCCGATCTGGGTTTCGCCCGGAATCCCGTTGACGCGCCGGTACGGGGTCGACACGGTGCCGAAACCGGTGCTCGGCGCCGATTCCGCCAAGATTCTGATTCACATCGGACGATATGAAGCCGGCGCATCGAACCTCCGGCTCAAGCTGTACCACATGCCGCAGACGATCGACTCGAACACGACGTTCGCGGACGTGTCGAGTGCGTTCACCGATTCGCTGATCGACAGTCTCAACGTGGACAGCGTACTCGCGATGCCCAATCACCACGACACGATCACGGGTGACAGCATCGCCGCCGATACCGTGAACCACGCGCTCACGATCTTCTGGAAGCTCACCGCGGCGCAGCTGCCGTTCGTGTTTGCCGACAGCGGCCGCCAGGCGCTGGGCGTACAAATCGCGGCGGATTCGCTGGCGAGCATCGCCATCAGTACGGTGGGATCCGCAAATGTGGGACCCGGAATCATCTGGTATACCCGCGTCGATTCTGCCGGCGTGACCAGGGCGGACACGGTCCGAAAGCTTTCGCCCTCCCTGCACGGGTTCGTCTTGAACCCGGGAGCGGCGCCGCTCGATTCCAACCTCGCGATCGGCGGGATCCCCACGGCGCGCAGCTTGTTGCGCATGAAATTGCCGCGCTTCATCCGCGATTCGAGCTTCGTCGTGCGGGCGACACTGCTGCTCGTGCCGTCCCAAGCCGCGCAGGGGGTGCAGTCCGATTCGTTCGTCGTCTACGCCCAGCGTGTGGAGGCCGACTTCGGCGGCAAGTCGCCCTTGGCCGTCGCGCGGTTCCTCGGCGATTCCGCCGCGAGCGACACGGCGGGCGTGCGGATCGGCGCCACCGACACCGTGCGCTTCGAAATTCTCCCGCTCGTGCGGCTGTGGCAGGCCGACACCACGTCGCCCCAGGCGATCATGCTCGTGCTGCGCTCACACGGCGATTTCGGCACCACGTTCGAGGGCGGCACGCTCGCGGAGATACGCTTCTATTCGTCGCGCAACGCGGCGCTGCGGCCGGCGCTGCGGGTCACCTACATCCCCCGCTTCAAGTTCGGCCACCAATGACCCCGCGCCGTGTGATCGTGGTGCTGGCCGTTCTGGCGCTCGGCGCCGCGACGGCGGGCCGCGCCCAGGACTCGCAGTTCGGCATCTCGGGCCTCGGCACGCCGGGCCGTTGGGAGAGCGTGCGCGCCCGCAGCGCCGGCGGCGCGCTGGCGTTCTTCGATCCGCTCTCGCCCTTCGCCGACGCCGCGCTCGCCGACCTCGGTCAGCTGACGGCGGCGGCGCAAGCGGCGGCAGCGTTTCTCCGGCCGGAGCTCGCGACCGGTACGCTGTCGCTCCGCACGACGCGCTTCCCGGCGTTCACGTTGGGCGGTCCCGTGGGCCACAGCATCGTGGTGGGCGGCGGGTTCTCGAGCTACTTGAACCGCTCCTGGGACGTGATCACGCACGACACGCTCACGCTGCGCGGCCTGCCCGAAGCGGTCACCGACGAGCGCACCAGCGACGGCGGCGTGGCCGACGTGCGCCTGGCCGCGGCGATGCGGGTCTCGCCGCGCCTCGCCCTGGGCTTCGGCGCGCACGCGCTCACGGGATCCACCCGCGAGCACGCCTACCGCTACTACGCCGACTCAGGCTTGTATCGCAACACGCGGCAGGTGGGTGAGGTGCAGTACGACGGCTGGGGCTTCAGCGCCAGCGCGTTGTTCGATGCGCTGCCGGGCGTGCGCCTGGCGGGGTTGTACCGCACCGACTCGCGGCTGCGCGCCAAAGTCGGGGGCAATGAGACCGCGCGCGCCGATCTCCCCACCACGCTCGCGGTCGGCGTGCGCTGGGCGCTGCGCCCCAAGGCGCGGCTCGCCGCGTCGCTCACGCGACAGGACTGGTCGGTCTCGGGCGCCAATGCGTACAACACGGTCGACTGGTCGGTGGGTGCGGAGCTGGGCGGGGAAGCCTTCCCGCTGCGCGTCGGTGCGCGCGGCGGCAAACTGCCCTTCGGGCCCGGCGGCCAGGCGCCCACGGAGTTCGGCCTCGCGCTCGGTACCGGCAAGAGCTTTGCGGAAGGACGCGGCCGGCTGGATTTCGGCCTGGAGCATCTGTCGCGCTCGGGCGTCGGCCTCAAGGAGAGTGCCTGGACGCTGCTCATGGGGCTCATCGTCCGGCCGTGAACGTTTTCTTCCACACGTTCGGCTGCAAAGCGAATCAGTACGATACCGACATGGTGCGCCAGGCGTTCGCCGATCGCGGCGCCACCGTCGTGGAAGATCCTGCCCAGGCCGACGTCGCCGTCATCAATTCCTGCACCGTCACCGCCGCCAGCGAGCAGAAGCTGCGCAGCTTCGTGCGGCGTCTCGGACGCCGCTCGGCTCTGCGTACGGTCGTGATGGGCTGCGCCGCGGCGCTGGACGACGGCACGATCGCCGCGTTGCCGTCGGTGCGCGGTGTGGTGGGTGGGGCGGATACGGATGCGGTGTTGCGCGCGGTGGGGTTGGCCTCAGCGCCGGTAGGGGCGCGGCATGCCGCGCCCCTACACGACACGCGCACCCGTGCGTGGCTGCGAATCCAGGATGGCTGCGACGAGCACTGCACATTCTGCGCGACCACGCTCGCGCGCGGCGCCAATCGCTCGCGGTCGATCCCGGATCTCGTGGCTGAAGCGCGCATCCTGGGCGAATCGCACGCCGAGATCGTCCTGACCGGAATCCATATCGGTACCTACGGGCGGGATCGTTCGGCGACGCTGGGCCAGCTCCTCGAAGCCCTCATCGCCGCCGTCCCCGACGTTCGCTTCCGTCTCTCCTCCATTGAAGCGACCGAAGTCGACGACAGGATCGCCCATCTCCTGATCGAAGCACCGCGTAATCTCGCGGCGCACTTGCACGCGCCGCTGCAGTCGGGCGCGAATCGCATCTTGAAGCGCATGGGGCGCCACTGGTACACCGCCGAATCGTACCGCGCGCGCCTCGCGTGGCTGGCCGAGCGGCTGCCCGTCTTCGGCCTCGGCGCCGATGTGATCGCGGGCTTCCCCGGCGAGACCGAGGCGGAGCACGAGGGCACGCTCGCGCTGATCGACGGGCTGCCGTTCACCTATCTCCACGT
>DATLWA010000016.1:0-5244 GCA_035576905.1 Gemmatimonadales bacterium | reverse complement strand
GTCAGGAACGCGACGAACAAACCCATCGCCATCGGCAGTCCGAAGATCGCGGGCAGCGGCATCAGCGCGAGACCGAGACCGAGCAGCACCGTGCCGAGCTGCATCGTCCGCACTTCGCCGTAACGCGCGTTGACCCAACCGACGAGCCAGAAACGCATCAACACACCCACGGCACCGAAGATCGGGAAGAAATAGCCGATCGTCTTCTCGGTCACGCCGAAGGTGTCCTTGAGGTACAGCGCCAGGACGCCGATCACCACGTTGAGCGCGAGCATGCCGACCACGTAGATCCAGATTACGCGATGGGCGGGCGTCGCGGGATGGCGCATGATGTCGCCGAGCGCCTGTTTGACCGAGCGCGGCGTGCCGGTGTGGATCGTACCGCCGATCGACGGGCGCCCCTGCGGGACGCGCGACTCAGGCAGCCACTTCCACGCGAAGATCACGTTGACGAACACCATGACCGCCGCGACGACGCCTGGTGCGGCAGTGCCGTAGCGCGCGGCGAACGAGCCGATGAACGGCCCGATCACCACGCCCGCCGAGGTCGCGGCCGACAGCCAGCCGAGCGCCTTGGCGCGCTCACTCGGCGCCATCGTGTCGGCGACGTATGCCTGCGCCACACCCGTCGTACCGCCGCCCAGGCCCTGCACGATGCGCGAAAGGAACAGCATCCACAGGGAGGTCGCGTAGCCGAAGATGATATACGCGAAGGCGGAGGCGCCCAGGCCGATCATGATCGCGGGCCGGCGGCCGTAGCGATCGGAGACGCGCCCCCACACCGGGGACGAGATGAGCTGGGCGACGGCGAACGACGCGATGAGCGGGCCGACCATCCACTCGGGCGAGTGGAGCCGCAGCGCATAGAACGGCATGAGGGGCGCCACGAGCATGAGACCGAGCATGTCGACGAAACACACCGCC
The DNA here is from genome assembly GCA_035576905.1 of Gemmatimonadales bacterium. Taxonomy (GTDB): domain Bacteria; phylum Gemmatimonadota; class Gemmatimonadetes; order Gemmatimonadales; family GWC2-71-9; genus DATLWA01. The sequence continues at coordinate 4,320 of DATLWA010000016.1, read as the reverse complement.
ATCAGCACCGCCATCCGCCTCATCGCCGCGCCCCCACGGCGAGCACCGCGGCGCTCGCCACCATGAGAATGACGCCGAACGCCGCGGCGATGCCGATCTCCGACAGCCGCAGGCTCGACATGATCTCGATCGAGATCGGTCTGTTATCGTACGTGTACAGCACGATCGACGCTACGAAGTCGCCCAGCGCGCCCACGAAGGCGAGACTCGCGCCCGCCATCAACGCCGGTCGCACGAGCGGCAACGTCACGCGCCGGAACGTCGCCCACCGTCCCGCGCCGAGGCTCGCCGCCGCCTCGTCGAGCGCCGGGTCGAGCTGGCGGAATCCCGCGAGCAGCGCGCGCCCGGTGATCGGCAAGCTGCGCACCAAATAGGCCAGCGGCAGAATCGCCACCGTCCCCACCAGCACGTACCGGAACGGCGGCTGCGACGCGCTGAACGTCAGCGCCAGTGCCACAGCAAACACCGTGCCCGGCAGCGCCCACGGCAGCGCGATCAGCCCCTCGATCACGCCGCGCCAGCGCCCCGGCCGCCCCCGCCCCACCAGTTGCCCGGCCACGAGCGCCAGAACGACGGCGCCCGCGGTGCTCGCCGCGGCCATCCACGCCGAATTGAGCAACGGCGCGAGCCGCTCGGGCTCCGCCGCCAGCCGGTGGTAATTCACGAGGCTGACGACCGGCGGCAAGGTCTCCGTCGTCCAGGTCCCGTACGGGACGAGTGAGACGAGCACCAGGGTGAGATGCGGTAACAGCAGCACGACCGCGAACACCCAGCCGGCGCCTGCGGCCACCGCCCGCGTCAGCGGGCGGCGGATGACACGCGGCCGCGGCGCGGTCCCCTTGCCCAGCGCCACGAGGATGTCGTCGCGCTCGCTGCGGCGCAGCAGGGCCACGCCGAGCAACGCCACCGCCGCGAGCGCCACCGACTCGACCATGGCGAGACCCATTTCGCCGTTCAGCTTCGACGCCACGATCTGCGTGGTCATGACGCGGAAGCCGCCGCCGAACACATAGGGCGCGCTGAACGAGCCGAGCGCCGTCATGAACACCAGCAGGGCGGCGCCCGCGAGCGAGGGCCGGATCAGCGGCAGCACCACGCGGGTCAACACTTCGCGGCGGCCAGCGCCCAGCACCTGCGCGGCCTCGAGCATCGACGCATCGAGCTTGGCGAGACCGGCGCGCGTGAAGAGATAGAAGTAGACGTACATCGAGTAGGCGTGCACGAGCAGAATGGCGCCAGCGCCCTGCAACCGCCACGGCGGCTGGGACAGGCCCAGCAGGCCCTGCACCGCGCGCGAGACGAACCCCGACTCGCCGTACAGAAAGAGGAAGGAGATCACGCCCACGAACGGCGGCAGCACGGCGGGCAGGGCCACCAGCGCGCCCAGCGTCTTGCGCCCCGGGAACTCGAGCCACTCGAACAGAAACGCCAGCGGCACGCCGATCGCCGCCGAGAGCAGCACGCTGGCGACCGAAATCCAGATGCTGGCCCAGAGGGCGCGCCACTCGGTGGCGCGGTGCGCAAACGCGGCGAGCGCCGTGGGATCGGCGGCGGCGCGCGCCGCCATCAGGATCGGGAAGGCGACGAGCCAGGCGAGCAGCAGCGCGAGCGCGGCGCGCGACAGCGCGGTCCAGCGGGCGGCGCGGGTCATGTGGCGGGAAAGCGCAGCGCCCGCGTGGCCGCCACGTGCACGCGCGCGCCTACGGCCGCGGCCCCGGGCTCCGCCATCACTTCGAGCCGCTCACCCGACTCCGCTTCCACGAGATAGAAGGCCGCCACGCCGGTGTAGCGGCGCTCCCGTACGACGCCCGCGACGCCCGCGCTCCCGAACCGCAGCGCTTCGGGACGGATCACGAGCACTTCACCGGGCGCGCCGCCCAGGGCCCGCGCCGCGCCGTCCTTCAGGACATTGGCCCGCCCGACGAACGTGGCGACGAACAGACTGGCGGGTCGCTCGTAGAGATCCTCGGGCGTGCCCACCTGCTCGAGCCGGCCCTGCTGCAGCACGGCGACGCGGTCGCCTAGGTCGAACGCTTCGTCCTGCTCGTGCGTGACGAACACGGTCGTGATGCCAACGCGTTGAATGAGCGCGCGCAGCTCGCGGCGCGTGCGCTCGCGCAGCGTGGGGTCGAGGTTGGAGAGCGGCTCATCCAGCAGCAGTACGCGCGGCGCCGGCGCCAGCGCGCGGGCGAGCGCCACGCGTTGCTGCTGGCCACCCGACAGCTCGTGCACCTTGCGACGTTCGAAGCCGGCGAGATCGACGAGCTGCAGTGCATCCGCGGCCTTGCGGCCGGGGTCAGGATCGCCTTTCAGTCCGAACGCCACGTTCTCGCCGACATCGAGATGCGGGAACAGCGCGTAGTGCTGGAACACCATCCCGAAGTGGCGGCGCGCAGGCGGCAGCGCGGTGACGTCGTCGCCGTCCACCACGATGCGCCCGCCCTGCGGCGCCTCGAAGCCCGCCAGCATCCGCAGAATGGTCGTCTTGCCGCTGCCCGAGGGACCGAGCAAGGCCAGGATTTCGCCCTTCGCGATGTCGAGGGAGACCGGACCGATCTCGACCGTCGGGCTGAAGCGGACGCGGAGGTCCTGCAGCGCGAGGTAGGTCACTTACTCTTGCCGCGCACGTTCTCGTCCCAGTAACGCATCCACTCGGCGCCGCGCTGGGCCAGCATGTCCCAATCCACGTCCGCGACTTTCATCTGACGGCGCACGTCGCGCACCCACGGCGGCAGCGAATCCGGCGGCAGGTCCTGGCGCGCGGGCAGGCGGTAGACCTGCCGCGCCGCCAGCAGCTGCGCCTCGACACTGCCCACCCATTCGATGAACGCATGCGCCGCCGCTTCGTGCCGCGCGTGGCGCGTCACGGCGATGGCGTCTTCGATCACCGGCGTCCCGCTCTTGGGAAAGACGTACCCGAGCTGCAGACCGTCGCGGATGTTGATCTGGATGTCCGGCAAGTCCCAGATCGTGACCAGCCCTTCCTGGCGCACGATTTTCTGGTCGAGCAGCGTGGAATTGAGCACGTACTCTTTCGTCTGTGCATCGAAGCGGCGCAGCCAGGCGAAGCCCGCCGCGGTGTCGCCCGTCTGCTTGATGCCGCGCTCGATGATCATGCCCCAGACGGCGCGCATCGTCCCCGACGCGCCGGGATCGCGGATCAGGATCTTGCCCTTCCATTTCGGATCGAGCAGGTCGTCCCAATCCTGCGGCGCCTGGGCGGGCGTGAGCGCCTGATTGGCGTAGACGATCACCGCGGGCGTCTCATAGGCCGAGAAGTACAGATCGCCCGCACCGCGCTGGCGCGACGCGATGTGATCGGCCCAGCTGGGGCGGAACGGCGCCAGCAGCGAATCGGCGGCCGCGCGCGCGAAGATCGTCGCCGGCCCGCCGAACCAGACGTCGGCCTGCGGATTGGCGCGCTCGGAGGCGACGCGGTCGTACACCTCCTGCGATCCCATGTCGAGCCAGCGCACATCGACATCGGGATGGAGCTGCTCGTAGCGCTGCTCGAACAGCGACAGCAGGTCGCGGCCGTGCGGCGAATAGATGACGAGGGGAGTGCGGCGGTCGCGCGTGCAGGCGACGAGCGCCAGGACCGCGAGGGCGCTACGGCAGCGCACGCTTCGGCCGCTCCGCGAGCAGGTTCATGAACAGCCGGTACGCGCCCGGCACGCCCGCCGGCAGCTGGCGGAAGAAGCTCAGTCCCGAATACACGTAGGTGCCGCGGCCGAGTGGCGCCACCAGCAGGCCGCCCTTGAGCGGGCCCTCGCCGGGGTCGTGCGTTTCGAGCGGCGCCGTGTAGGTCGAGTCCCAGTTGTGGGCGAAATAAAGGCCGCGTTCCTGCACCCACCCGGCCCAGTCGTCCGGCCCGATCTCGTTGGGCGCGTGGAACAGGGCGTTGGCGCTGTCGAGCGCGGTGATGGGCGCGGTCTCGTCGGTGACGCGGTCGTGCGGCCGCGCGATGGTGAGCGGGAACGGCGCGAAGTGGCCATCCACGAACGGGTATTGCTGGTACTGCACCAACAGCAGCCCGCCGTTCTTCGCGTAATCGAGCAGCCGCGTGTTGTTCTTGATGAGCGCGGGATCGGTTTCGTAGGCGCGGCTGCCGATCACGATCGCGTCGTAGCGCGACAGATCGCCGCGCTCGAGTGAGTCGGGACCGAGCAGCTCGACCGGTACGCCGACGGCCGCGAGCGCTTCGGGCACACGATCCGCCGCACCGCGCACATAGCCCACGCGCGTGAGCTGCGGCAGCGCGATCCGCGCGACCCGCACCTCGGCGCTGGATGAGACCGCGAGCGGCCGCGGGCGGATGTG
>DATLWA010000015.1:0-4595 GCA_035576905.1 Gemmatimonadales bacterium | reverse complement strand
AGTGGCCCCGCGCTGCATTGATGCTCAGTTGACCCGCTGTTGCATGCGCCGCAGACCCTTGACCGCCGGCTCGTAGCCCGGCAGGTGCTCGAGCGCGCGGCCGTACTCGCGCGCCGCGGCGAACGGGTCGCTCTTCTGCTCGTAGATGCGGCCGAGATTGACGTGGGGAAAGTGCCGCGCCTCGTAGCGCGGCGCGGCGATCGCCTGCTCCAGCCACGGCACCGCCTCATCCGGGCGGCCCAGCTCGATCAGGTAGACGCCGATGTCGTTGTAGGGATTGCCGAACTCCGGATCGACCGCGATGGCGCGCTTGCACTCCGCGATCGCTTCCGCGAACCGCCGCTCGAACGAATACACCCAGCCGAGAAACGTGTGCGCTTCGGCACTCGGCTGCTCCGCGAGCGACGCCTGATACAGGCGAATCGCGCCCGCGTGATCGCCCGCCTGCTGGCACTGGTAAGCGCGCTCGAATAGCTTTAGCGCGCGATTCCGGTCACCCACACAAAAAGCTTACCCTGACGGCTTCCGCCCTGCCACCGCGTACGTTCCGCCGCTTGCCGCTGCTGTGCGTCGCGGCGGCGCTGGCGCTCGGCTGGGGGTTGTCGGGCTGGCGCCTGCTCGACCCCGACGAGGGCCGCAACGCCGAAGTCGCCCGCGAAATGGCGCTGTCGCACGACTACCTCGTGCCGCACCTCGACGGCCTGCCCTATCTCGATAAGCCGATCGTCTACTTCGCGGCCGCCGCGGTCGCCATGACGGTCCTCGGCCCGAGCGAGGCCGCCGCGCGCCTGCCCGCCTATCTCTCGACGCTCGCCACGCTGGTCCTGCTCGTCGCTTTCGCGCGCCGCCGCTGGGGGCGCGACGCCGGCTGGCTCGCGGGGCTCGCGTTCGCCACGATGCCGCTCGTCCTCGCCTACGCCCGCGAGACAATCTTCGACGCGACGCTCACGTTCTTCATTACGGCCGCAATCCTGGCGCTGGTGGAGGAGCGACCGGCGCTCGCGTGGGCCGCCATGGGCCTCGGCGCCATCACCAAAGGGCCGATCGCCCTGCTGCTGCCGTTGCTGGCCGTGTTGCCGTGGGCGATCGCCACCGGAAGGTCGTGGCGCCGGCTGGTCTCGCTGCCGGCGTTGGGTGCGTTCGCTGTGACGGCACTGCCCTGGTTCGTCGCCGTGTCGCTGCGCCATCCCGATTTCCCGCACTATGTATTCGTGCGCGAGACGTTGCAGCGCGTCACCACGCGCAGCTTTCACCGCACCGCGCCGTTCTGGTATTACTTGCCGATCGTGCTCGTGGGCCCGTTCCCGTGGGTGGTGCCGGCGCTGGCGCGCCTGCGCCGCTGGCGCGCCGCCTGGGCCGCCCGTGGTGGCGACCCGGCCGCGAGCGACGCGGTGCTGCTCGCGTCCTGGGTGCTCGTGCCGCTGGTGTTCCTGTCGCTCAACCAGTCGAAGCTGCCGCACTACGTCCTGCCGCTGATGCCCGCACTGGCACTCGCCGCGGCGCGCGCGCTGGCAGCCGATGCCGGCGTTACCGCGTGGCGCTGGGCGACGGGCGTCCTGGCCGCCGTCGGCGTCCTGTTGCTCACGTTGACGCGCTGGATGCCGGCGCCGTTGTCGCTGACGCCCGCGGAGAAGGCGGCGATTCCGCCGACCGTGCTGGTGCTCGGCGTCGTACTGCTCGCCGCGGCCGCGCTGGTAGCGAGCGGCGCGCGCTGGGGCCGCCCCGATCTGGCGGCGGCGGGGTACGCGGCCTGCGTGATGGCGATCCCGTTCGCGGGCGCGCGCCTGCTCGCCGCCGTCGGGGACGATCGCTCGTCCGCCCCCATCGTGAACGCCACCATGGCCGCGCTGCGGGGCGGCGGTGACGTGATCGGCGTCGCCGCCTACCCACCGTCCCTTCCTTTCTATATGCGTCGCTTCGTGCCCGTGGCCACCACCACCGGCCGCGAGCTGACGAGCAACTACATCGCGGACCAGCAGGAGGCATTCCGCGCGCTCCCCGGCTCACCGTTGCTCCCCGCCGAGGCGTGGCGCGACGCCCTGGCCCGCTGCGCCACGCCCACCGTGTTCATCGCACGCCGCGGCGACACGGCGGGGCGCGCCACGCTCGGCGCCGCGCTGCCGTTGCTCGCCGAGGACGTGCGCTATGCCGCCTACGGCCCCTGTCTCCCGAAGGCGCCGCGCTGATGTGCGGCATCTTCGGCGCCGTTTCGCTCACGGGGCGGCCGCTCGCGCACCCGGAGTGTCTGGAGCGCATGGCCGCGTCGCTGGCGCACCGCGGGCCAGACGGCGAGCGCATCGTGGGGCACGACCAGGCGCGCATCGGCGCGCGCCGCCTCGCCATCATGGATCTAACCACCGGCGACCAGCCGTTTCAAAGTCCCGACGGCGCGATCTGGATGGTGTGCAACGGCGAGATCTACAACGCGCCCGCGCTGCGCGCCGAGTTCCGCGCCCGGGGCTATCCGTTCCGCTCGACCGGCGACATCGAAACGATCGTCCCGCTCTACGAAGGCTCCGGTCCCGACGGCGTGGCGCGGCTCGAGGGGATGTTCGGCCTCGCCATCTGGGACGACCGCGCGCGCACGCTGGTCCTGGCGCGTGACCGCGCGGGGGAGAAGCCGTTGTTCTGGACCGAGCGCGCGGGCGAGATTCGCTTCGCGTCTGAGATCCAGGCGCTGCTCGCCTATCCCGACCAGCCGCGTCGCGTGCACCGTCCCGCCGCCGAGCTGTACGCGGCACTGGGCTACGTCCCGGCGCCGCACACGATGTTCGCAGGTATCGAGAAGCTGCGGCCCGGGGAGCTGCTCATCGCGACGGCGCAGGGCGTGACCCGGCGCCGCTACTGGGATCCGGCCGTCGCCGCCGCGCAGCCGTCGCGGCTCACGTCGCCCGCCGCGCTGCGCGAGACGTTGCTCGGCGCCGTGGAGCGCGAGCTGATGTCCGACGTGCCGGTCGGCGTGTTCACGAGCGGTGGGCTCGACTCATCGTTCCTCGCGGCGGCGGCCGCCCGCACCAAACCGGACGAGCAGATCCATACCTATGCGGTCCGCTTCCTCGAGCCCGGCTACGACGAGAGCGCGTTCGCCGAGGCGGTGACCCACGACATCAAGACCGTGCACCACGTCGTTACCGCGGACGACGCCGCGCTCAGCCGCGCCCTCGACGTGGTGACCCGCAGCCTCGCCGAGCCGGTGGGCGATCCCGCGATCCTGCCGACGTACCTGCTCGCCGAAGCGGCGCGCGCCGATGTGAAAGTCGTGCTCTCCGGTGAGGGAGCGGACGAGCTGTTCGGCGGCTACCCGACCTACATCGGTCACAAGTTCGCGGCGCTGTACCAGCGCCTGCCGCGTGTGCTGCGCCGCGGCATCCGCGGCGTGGTCGATCGCCTCCCCAGCTCCACGGGGAAAGTCACCTTCGAGTTCCTGTTGAAACAGTTCGTCGCCGGCGCCGATCTGCCGTGGCTCGAGCGCCACATCGCCTGGTTCGGCGCGCTCGGGGCCAGCGCCGGAACGGTCGCCGAGTTGGGCTGCCTGCTGACGCCGTTTCCGCACGACGACCCGCTCAACCGCGTGTTGTGGCTCGATTATCTCACGTATCTGCCGGACAATCTGCTGGTGAAGGTCGATCGCGGGACGATGCTCGCCTCGATCGAGGCGCGCGCGCCGTTCCTCGACCGCGCGGTGCTGGAACTGGCGCTGCCGGCGCCGTCGGCGCTGAAGGTGCGGGGCCTTACCACCAAGGCGATATTGAAGGACGCGGCGCGCGGCATCGTGCCGGACCGCGTGATCGACCGCAAGAAGCGCGGGCTGTCGGTGCCGGTGGCGCGGTGGCTGGTGACGGCACTGGCGCCGCTGGCCGACCGCTGTTTCGCGCACCCGCGGCTCGGCGGCGGGCGCGTGCCGGCGCTGTGGGCCGAGCACCGGGCCGGGCGCCGCAATCACGCCCGCAAGCTGTGGCCGATTCTCATGGCGGAGCTGTGGGGCGAACGCTGGGGGGTGGATTGGGGATGAACCGTACCGACGCGCTGCAACTCATGCAGGAGCACACGCAATCGCCGTCGCTGCGCCAGCACATGCTGGCGGTGGAGGCGGCGATGCGCGCCTATGCCGCGAAGTTCGGCGAGGATGCCGAGTCGTGGGGCGTGGTGGGGCTGCTGCACGATTTCGACTACGAGAAATACCCGAACCCCGAGCACAGTCCCACCGAGGGGCATCCCAGCTGGGGCGTGCGCCTGTTGCGCGAGCGGGGACTGCCCGACGACCAGTGCCGCGCGATCCTCGGCCACGGCGCTTACACCGGGGTGCCGCGCGAATCCCGCCTCGCCCACACGTTGTTCGCGGTGGACGAGCTGTGCGGCTTCCTGGTCGCGTGCGCGCTGGTGCGGCCGTCCAAGAGCCTCGCCGACCTCGAGGTGTCGTCGGTCAAGAAGAAGCTCAAGGACAACGCGTTCGCGCGCGGCGTGAATCGCGACGAAGTGCGCCAGGGTGCGGAGGAGCTGGGCGTGCCGCTGGACGAGCACATCGCGTTCGTGATCGCGGCCCTGCGTCCCGTGGAGGCTACGCTATCGCTCGGCTGAGCACGCCCGCCTCCGCG
>DATLWA010000014.1:0-9580 GCA_035576905.1 Gemmatimonadales bacterium | reverse complement strand
CGCGCTGTGCTACATGCCGACTTTGTCGCTCACGAATTCGATCTCGTTCCACCACATCAGCGACGCCAAGGATTTCCCGTTCCTGCGGGTATTGGGGACCATCGGCTGGATCGTCGCAGGGATCGTGATCGGCAAAGTGCTGCACGCCGACGCCCTGGCGACGCCGATGCGCGTGGCCGCCGCCGGCTCGCTCGTGCTGGGGTTGTTCTCCCTCGCGCTGCCGCACACGCCGCCCAAGTCCGCCGGGACGCCGTTCAGCGTCCGCAACGCCCTGGGACTCGACGCGCTGCAGTTGCTGCGCGACCGCACGTTCTTCGTGTTCCTGTTGGGGTCGTTCCTGTTGTGCATCCCGTTGCAGTTCTATTACGCCTTCACGAACCGGTTCCTGAACGAGATCCACGCGCCGGAGCCGGCGTTTATCCAGACGTTTGGGCAGATGTCGGAAATCTTCTTCATGCTGATGCTGCCGTTCTTCCTGCGGCGCTTCGGCATCAAGATCATTATGCTCGGCGGCATGCTCGCCTGGAGCCTGCGCTACCTGGCGTTCGGCAACGGCAACATCGGCGGCGGCATGTGGCTGCTCTACGCCGGCATCCTGCTGCACGGCGTGTGCTACGACTTCTTCTTCGTGGCGGGCCAGGTCTACACCGACGAACGCGCCGGCGAGCGCATCCGCGCGGCGGCGCAGGGCCTGATCAACGTCGTCACCAACGGCTTCGGGTACGTGATCGGGGCATTCGTCTCGGGCCGTGTGGTCGGTGCGTTCGCGCAGGCAGCCGCCGATGGCTCCACCACCCACGACTGGCACTCCATTTGGATGTATCCCGCCGCGATGGCGTTCGTGATTCTGCTGCTGTTCGCGTTCCTGTTCCGGCCGCAGCGCGCGGCCGCGGCACCCGCTCAGTGAGGGACTGATTCCATGGCCAAGAAGCGCATCTCGCGACGGACGTTCGTGGGCAACGTGGCGGCGGGCGCCGCCTTCACCATCGTGCCGCGCCACGTGCTGGGCCGCGGCTTCACCGCCCCCTCCGACAAGCTCAACATCGCGTGCATCGGCTGCGGCGGGAAAGGCCGCTCCGACATCGACGGCGTCGCCAGCGAAAACATCTACGCGCTGTGTGATGTCGACTGGGACATGGCGCTCGACGCCTTCCAGCACTACCCCAAGGCCAAGCGCTTCAAGGATTACCGCGACATGCTCGACAAGGAAGGCAAGAACATCGACGCGGTGACCGTCTCGGTGCCCGATCACTCCCACGCCGCGGCGGGCACCCTGGCGATGAAGCTCGGCAAGCACGCCTTCATTCAGAAACCGCTGGCGCGCACGCTGGGCGAAGTGCGGGCGCTGGCGGCGGCCGCCAAGAAGTACAAGGTCGCGACACAAATGGGCAATCAGGGGCACGCGCGCGACGGCACCCGCCTCATCCGCGAGCTGGTGGAAGCGGGCGCCATCGGTACGGTGAAGGAGATCCGCTTCTGGACCAACCGGCCGTGGTGGCCGCAGGGCATCGACCGGCCGCTCGAGCGCTTCGACGCGCCGCAGACGCTCGACTGGAATCTCTGGCTCGGCCCCGCCCCGGAGCGGCCGTATAATCCGGCGTACGCGCCGTTCAAGTGGCGCGGCTGGTGGGATTTCGGCACCGGCACGCTGGGCGACATGGCCTGCCACATCATGGACGCGGCGTTCTGGACGCTCGACCTGGGCTACCCCACGCGCATCGAGCCCGAGTCGGCGCCGCTGTTCAAGGAAACGGCGCCCGCGGGCTCACGCATCACGTATTACTTCGCCGCCAAGGGCAACCGGCCGGAAGTGAAAGTCACCTGGGCGGACAACAGCCTCTATCCGGCGCGGCCCGCCGAAGTGGGCGACGACGCCGCCTGGCCGCCCGATACGGGCGGCGGCCAGCTGTGGATCGGCACCGCGGGCAAGCTCGTGGCGGGCACGTACGGCGACGACCCCACGCTGCTCGATGCCGCCCGTCAGGCCGACGTCATCGCCCACCCGCCGGCGCAGAAGTATCCGCGGTCTAAGGGGCACTACGCCGAATGGATCGCCGCTGCGAAGGGCGGTCCGCCGGCCGGATCGGCGTTCGACACGTACTCGGGCGCGTTCACCGAGATGGTGATGCTAGGCTGTCTCGCGGTGCGAATGGGCCGCACGCTCGAAGTGAACCCCGCGACGGGACAAATCACCAACGTGCAGGTGCCGGCGGAATACATCACGCCGAGTTACCGGCAGGGATGGACGCTGGGGTGAGCCGCCGCCCGGGCGTTGCGCGGCGGGAGTTCGTACGCCAGACCGCGCTCGGGCTCGCTGCGGGGGCGCTCGGTCCGGTGTTGTGCCCGCCGCGCCTCCGCAGCCGCGACGACGACTTGTCGCTCGGCAACGACGCGATTGCCGTGACCTGGAGTGCGGCGGGCGGTGCGTTGCGGGCCATCCGCCTTGACGACCGCCGCGGCGGCCGTACGCTCGATCTTCCTCCCGACGTGTTCACGTTGACGCTCGACGACGGATCCATCATCCGTGCGTCGGACCTGCGCACCGACGCCCCGCACAGCGAGTCGCTCGATCCATACCCGCGCGCCGCCCGCCGCGCCGAGCAGCTCCCCGGCCGGGCCATCAGAGCGACGCTCAGCGATCCCGCGGGGCGGCTGCGCGTGCACTGGCGCGCGATGCTACGCGATGGCTCCGACTACGTGCGCTGGGAGTTGACGCTCGAAGCCCTTGGGGCCGACCTCGCCGTGCGCGAGGTAACGCTCATCGAGATCGCACTGTCGGGTGCGAGTGTCGCGGGCACGGTAGCAGGTTCCCCGATCGTCGCGGGGAATCTTTTTCTCGCAGTCGAGCACCCGCTCGCCACGGCGGCGGTGACCGCAGGCCGCGCGCGCGCGGCGCTGCCGCTCCACCTGCCCCTGCGCCCCGGCGTTCCGCTCACGGTCTCGGCCGTGATCGGCACGACGACCCCCGGCCAGCTGCGGCGCGGCGTGCTACAGTACCTGGAGCGCGAGCGGGCCCACCCCTACCGGCCGTTCCTGCACTACAACTCCTGGTACGACCTGGGCTACTTCACCAAGTACGACGCGGCACAAGCGCTCGCCGTGATCACCGCGTTCGGCGAGGAGCTCACCGTGAAGCGCGGCGTGACGCTCGATTCCTTTCTGTTCGATGACGGATGGGACGACACATCGCATCTGTGGCACTTTCACAGCGGCTTTCCGCACGGCTTCGCACCGCTCAAGGGCGCCGCGGCGCGTTACGGCGCGGCGCCTGGCGTGTGGCTTTCGCCCTGGGGCGGCTACGGACACCCGCGCGAGGAGCGGCTGGCGGCCGCTCGCGCGGCCGGATACGAGACGGACAACGAGGGTCTGGCCCTCTCGGGCCCGAAGTATTACGAGCTGGTGCGCCACGTCTGTCGCGACTTCCTCCGCAAGGGTGGCGTGAACCACTTCAAGCTCGACGGCACGGGGAGCGCGGCCACGGCTTTTCCCCGCAGCCCGTTCGGGTCGGATTTCGAGGCGGCGATCCGCCTCATCGCCGAGCTGCGGGCGAGACGCCCCGACCTGTATGTCAATCTCACCACCGGCACGTACCCGTCGCCCTTCTGGCTGCTGCACGCGGACTCGATCTGGCGGGGTGGTGACGACCACGACTTCGCCGGCGTGGGCTCGGACCGCCAGCGCTGGATCACCTATCGCGACGCCGACACCTACGCCGGAATCGTCAAGCAGGGGCCGCTGTTCCCGCTGAACTCGCTGATGCTGCACGGGCTGATCTATGCGCAGCACGCGCGGAACCTGAGCACCGACCCGCAGAACGATTTTCGCTCGGAAGTGCGCGCCTATTTCGGCAGCGGCACACAGCTGCAAGAGATGTACGTCACCGCGTCGCTCTTGACGCCGGCGAACTGGGACGATCTCGCGGAAGCCGCGCGTTGGGCGCGTGACCGCGCGGCCATACTCGTCGACAGCCATTGGGTCGGCGGCGATCCGATGCAGCTCGAGCCATATGGGCACGCCGCGTGGGCGCCTGAAGGCGGCGTATTGTGTCTGCGCAATCCCAGAGACGTCCCGCAAACACTGGAGCTCGACGTCGGCACCGCGCTGGAGCTGCCGGACGGTACGGCGCGCAACTTCACCGCGCGCAGCCCATGGGCGGAAGATCGTGGCAAGGGGCTGTCAGTGCGCCTGGCGGCCGGCACGTCCCAGCCGTTCGCGCTGCAGCCGTTCGAGGTATTGACGCTCGACCTGGATCCGTTGGCTTAGACCAGATTCCGCAGCACGAACCAGATATTGGCAGGACGCTCGGCCAGGCGGCGCATGTACCACGCGAACCAGGCGTGGCCGTAGCTGATCAGCACCGAAACTTTGGCGCCGTCACTCTTCAAGGCCCGCTGGTCGCGGGCCTTGATGCCATAGAGCATGTGGATCTCGAAGCGGTCCGACGGCACGCGCAGGTCCACGGCGCGTTCGCGGATACGCCGGATCAGCGGCAGGTCGTGCGTGCCGAACACGGCGCGCGTGCCCGTCTTCGTGGCCTCGAGCAGCTGCTCGGCGAGCGCGAAATACTGCGCGTCGGTGTCCGCTTTTCTGGGAAACGCCACATCCGGCGGCTCGTTGTAGGCGCCCTTCACGAGCCGGATCGTCGGCTTGAGCGGCAGCAGCGCTGCGACGTCCGCCGGCGTGCGCCGCAGATACGCCTGCATTGCCACCCCGACGTTGGCCCGCTCGGCGCGCACCTGGCGGTACAGCGCCAGTGTGCGGTCCACGTACCACGACTCCTCCATGTCCACCCAGAGAAAACCGCCGCGTTCGGCGGCCCGCGCCGCCAGCGCGCGCACGTTGGCGAGACACCAGGTCGGATCAATGTCGAGTCCCAGGTGGCTGAGTTTGACCGAGACCTCGGAGGGCAGACCACGCTGGCGGATCTGGTCGAGCACGCCGAGGTAGTGCTCGCGCACGGCCTCGGCCTCGGCGCGGTTGGTGACCTGCTCGCCCAGCTCGGTGAGCACCGTGCCGATCCCCGCCTGGCCGAATTCCGCCGCCGCGCGCAGCGCGTCCTCCAGCTCCTCGCCCGGCATGAAGCGGCGCACGGCGCCGCGGAAGAAGCGGCGGTCGCGCAGCTGGCGCGCCAGAAAGGCGCTGCGTGACGCGCGGAGCAGGAGCCGCCGGGCGATTCCCATGGGTTACGGTTTCCAGGTGCCTTTCGCCACCGCCGGCACAAATTGATCCAGCCCCGCGGGCGGGAAGTCGAGCGTCTTCCCCTGCTCCGCGCTCTGATAGGCGGTCATCAGGACGCGCACCACATCCAGCCCGTCATCCCAGGTGAGCCGCGCCTTCTCCTTGCCCAGGAACACACGCACGAAGTGGCGGTCCTCCGCTTCATAGCCGTAGGCCGCCGCCTCATTCGCCACCACCGGCATCAATCCGATCTCGGCATTCTGCTTTTCGACCAGATCCTCGCCCGACTTGCCCTGCACCTCGCGCGAGAAGAACAGCTTGAGACCCGGATCGAGCGAATTCCACGACAGCGAGTACTCGGGACCCAGCAGCTCGGCCGACAGTCGCAGGCCGGCGCCGACGAAACTCCACGACGTCGTGGCTTCGCCGAGGACGCGGTGCCCGTCGTCGGTCTGGAATTCGATCATCAGGCTCGCGAAATCCTCGGCGGGGCGCTTGGTGTAGTCCACCTCTTTGCCCATGGTCTGCGACAGCCGCTTGGCGTACTCGGGACGGCTCCATTTGAGACTGGCGATGTGCGCCGTGATGCGCGCCGGCTTGACGGTGTCCGCGGCGGCGCCCGGCTTGGTGAGCAAGTGCCGCACGACCAGCGCCGAATGGCACATCATGTCGTTCAACACGCCGCCGCCCTGCAGGTCGCCGCGCCAGAACCAGGGCATGTGCGGGCCGCTGTGCTCCTCGGCGGCGCGGGCGAGATAGGGCCGGCCGGTGGCGGACGCCCCGCGCGCCCACAGCAGCGTGCGGCCGTGGTCCACCTGCGGCGCGAAGACCTGATTCTCGAGATAGCCGTGCTGCAACCCCGCCTTCTTGACCAGGTCCGTCACCTGCTTGGCTTCGGCAACGTTGCGGGCCAGCGGCTTTTCGCACGCGATGCCGGTGAGCTTCCCCTTGCCGCGCGTCACCGCGTCGCAGATTTCCTGGACGTTCTCGATGCGCGCGAAGTTGGGGCCGCACAGCCACAGCGCGTCGATGGCGGGGTCGGCCACCATCTCGGCGATCGACTTGAACGGTTTCGCCGGCCCGACGTCGAGACTGCGCGACAGCGCCGCCATCGACTCGGCGTGGTGCGTGTTGGGACTCCACACGCCCAGCACGTCGGCGTCGCGCACCGCCTGAAAACCCTGCAGGTGGAACCGGGCGTTGAAGCCGGAGCCGACGAAGCCGATCCCCAGCCGCGCGGCCGCCATCAGTACTGCACTCCGAGTTTTTGCAGCTGCTCCGGCGGGCAGCCGTTCCACTGGCCCAAGAACTGGTTGCCGAGGTAGCCGATGTCGGCGACGCCCAGCTTGGACGACCAGAAGCCCGACGCGGTGAGGTCGCGGAAGTCGCTGAAGAACGCCACGCCCTGGCTCATCTCTTTACGCGCCTTGGCGGGCCACGCAATGTCGTCGAGGACGCCCGCCCGCTCGGCGTCGCTGCAGGCGACGAACGTCTTGCCGGAGCGCCGGTGGCATTCGGCGTCGAGCCAGGCCAGGCCGCCGCGCGTGCCCGTCTGCAAGTCGGGGTCGTCCGTCATCATGAAGTCGATGAACTCAGGAACGCCTGCGTCGGTGGCGCCGCCGGAGCGCTCGTCGCGCGGAATGATCAGGTCCACCAGTACGTTCACCGTCTCGTATTCGTGCGCCGTGAAGAACCGCGGCGCATACGGCTCGCCCGCGCCGCGCCGGGCCAGCGACGCCTGCGCCCATTCAGACGCGAGACCCACGCGGGTGAGCGGCCAACGCGCGATGGCGGCGAGCGGCGCGCCCGCGAGGATGGCGAGTGCTTCGCGGCGGTCCATCAGATCTCTCCTCGCTTGCTCAACTCCAGGATGTGGCGGCTGGTGCGCATCGACAGCGCGAGAATGGTCCACGTCGGATTCTTGTCGGCCTGCGTCACGAACGGCGAGCCGTCGGCCACGAACAGGTTTTTCACCTCGTGGGCCTGGCACCAGGAATTCACGACCGACGTCTTGGGGTCCGCGCCCATGCGCGCGCCGCCCAGCTCGTGGATGATCGAGCCGCCGGTCGAGATGCCGTAGTCGTCCTCCGCCTTGCCCGGCTGCCACAGCAGCGTGCCGCCCATTTCGTCGATCAGCGCCTTGAACGTCTCCTGCATGTGCTTCACCTGCTTGATCTCGTGCTCGGACCACTTCCAGTGGAAGCGCAGCACCGGAATGCCCCAGCGGTCCACGACGTCGGGGTCGATCTCGCAGTAGCTGTCGTCATTGGGAATCATCTCGCCCCGCCCGGAGAAGCCGACGACGGTGCCGTAGTATTTGCGGTACTCCTCCTTCAGGGCCGCGCCGTACCCGCCGCCGCCGGGGAAGCGTTGGATGCCGCCCATGAAGCCGTAGCTCGGCATGTCCCGGCCGCCCCACACTTCGATGTGATAGCCGCGCGGGAAGTCGAGCTTGGCGTCGTTGAGCCACCACGGCATGTAGAGGTGCATGCCGCCCACGCCGTCCTCGTTGTGCGGCACGCTGTCGGCGAGCTTGGGGATGATCCCCGCGAGATCGCTGCCCGTGGTATCGGTGAGGTACTTGCCCACGAGCCCCGAGGAGTTGGCGAGGCCGTTGGGAAACCGTGTGGACTTCGAGTTGAGCAGCAGGCGCGACGTCTCGCACGCGCTCGCCGCGAGCACCACCACGCGGCCGCGCACTTCCCGCTCTTCGCCCGAGGCCTTGTCGACGTAGGCGACGCCCGACGCCCGTCCCTTCGCGTCGGTGAGCACCTCGCGCACCATCGCGTTGGGCTCGATCGCGAGCCGGCCCGTCGTGAGCGCCGGGCCCAGCAGCACGCCCGGCGAGGAAAAGTTCGAGTTCGTCTTGCAGCCGCGGTAACACTGCCCGCAGTAGTGGCACGCCGGCCGTCCGTTGATCGACCGTGTGATGATCGACAGGCGCGACGGAATGCAGGTGACCTTGAGGCGGTCAGCCGCCTGCTTCACCAGCAGCTCGTAACAGCGCGGCTTGGGTGGCGGCAGGAACAGGCCGTCGGGCTCGTTGGGCAGATTTTCGCGGCTGCCGAAGACGCCCACGAGCTGGTCGACGCGATCGTACCAGGGCTTCATGTCTTCGTACGCGATCGGCCAGTCCTCCCCCAGGCCGTCGCGGCTCTTGTGCTTGAAATCGTACGGCCCGAAGCGCAGCGAGATGCGCCCCCAGTGGTTGGTGCGGCCGCCGAGCATCCGCGCGCGCCACCAGCGGAACTTCGTGCCGGGGGCCGTGGTGTAGGGCTCGCCGTCGAGGTTCCAGCCGCCCAAACAGGCGTCGAACTCGCCGAACGGCCGCTCGTGGGTGGAGGCCCCCCGCCGCGGCGAGTCGTACGCCCATTGCATCATGGCGGAGTCCTCGGACGAGTACCACAGCGGCCCGGCCTCGAGGACCAGCACCTGCGCGCCGCCCTTCGCGAGCGTGTAGGCGGCCATGCCGCCGCCGGCGCCCGAGCCGACGATCACGGCGTCCCAGACTTTCTCCTGCTTGCGGACGTGCATGCCCTATGGTCGGTGCGTGGTGAGTGGTGCGTCGTGCGTGGCACTGTGAATCCAGCGCGTCGCAAAACTGTCACCGGACGGCCGCGCCCGCCAGCGCTGCAGCCGCGCAACGAAAAGCCCCGTCCGACTTCCGGAAGGGGCCTCTCGTGACAGCACGCGCGGGCGCGCTACGGATACTGGGTAGCGCAGCCGCCCGATCCGGCGTTGACCCAATTGCGCTGCACCAGGAAATCCTTGCCGCCGAGATTCATGTTGGCGACGGAGCCGTTGCCGGTCGCGTACGTCGCGCCGAACGTCCAGGCACACTTGTCGGCGTTTTCCTGACCGCGGCGATCGAACCAGGCGTTCAGGTCGGGATCGGTGGAGGTTTCTTCGGTCTCGTGCGCCAGCGTGTTCACTTCGGCGTCGGCGTCGAAGTCGTTGTTGGGCGATCCGGACAGCGCGGTGCAGGCCGAGGGGAAGTCGCCGTCGTGGGGCATCGCCGAATACTTCACGTCCTGGCCGTTGAACGAGAAATGGCCATGGTAGGCGCAATACTGCGTGCCGAACCCGCCGCCGAGGTTCACGCCGGGACCTGAGAACACCTCGTACAGCGTGTTCTGGTCGAACGTGATGGCGCCCGAGTTGAAGCCGGAAATGAGCTGTGCCTGAATCTGCGCGTCGGAGACGCTGGAGCCGGAGGCCGGCACGTTGGTATTGGCCGCCCAAAACCCGGTGTAGGTGACGACGTTCTGCACGTGCGTGTTGGTGCCGTCGAAGTACGTCGTGTTGATGTTGAAGTACGGCGAGCCGCCGAGGTTGCGGAGGAAGTACCCGATCAACGAGCCGTCGGCCGAGCCGGGGCCGGTGGTGCCGGCCGTGGGGCCGC
>DATLWA010000013.1:0-2542 GCA_035576905.1 Gemmatimonadales bacterium | reverse complement strand
TGAGAGGACTGCATGCACATCTTCGGCTTCGACATGCCCCGCCTGCACGCCATCCTGAACGATCTGCCCGCGGCCCTGTTGACCGTGGCGGTGCTGTTCGACTTCGCGGCCTGGGGCTGGAAGCGCGAATCGCTGCGCTGGGCCGCGCTGTGGACGCTGTGGGCGGGCGTGATCGGCGGCTGGGCGGCCGTAATCGCCGGGTTGCTGGCGTCGGACGTGATCGAACACGGTGAAGCGATTCACGAGCTGATGGAGAAGCACGAGACGCTCGCGCTCGTCACGATGTCGGTGTTCACCGTGATTCTCGGTGTCAAGCTGTTGCGCCGCTTCGCCCTCAAGCCGGCCGAGGAAGCGATCCTGCGTGTCCTGAGCGTCGCAGGCTTTGCCTTGCTCCTGTGGACCGGCAAAGTGGGCGGGCAGATGGTGTTCGAGCACGCCGCCGGCATCGACACCGCCACAATGCAGACCGAGATGCAGGACCGGGCGAAGGGACATATCCATCACGACGGCGACGATGACGACGACGAAGCCGCACCCGCCGACACCACCCACGCCGACACGGGGCACGTCCACGCCCCCGGCACGGCGCCCCACACGCACTAATGACGGCATTGGGAATTGCGGAGTGCGGAGTGCGGATTGCAAGGCCATCCGCAATCGCCGTCCTCGCTGTTTCCTGCTCCCCCGTCACCACGCGGCCGCCCTTCCAGCCGCTCCCCGAGGCCCTGGTGGCGACGGTCAACGCCCCGCCCGCCCGCACCGCCGCCGCCGCGGCCGAGTGGCTCGCGGCTGAAGGCCTCACCGTGATTCACAGCAGCACGCGAGACGGCTACGTGGAGACGGCGTGGTACGACACCCATGTCAAGGCGTCGCACGGGGGCAGCGGCGACGTCCCCGATCTCGCCGCCGCCGTGAAGCTGCGTTGCTGGGCGGACCCCGACGTGCCGGGGCGCACGCGCCTCACCGTGGAGCCCGTCTACCGGCCGCGCTACGACCCGTCGCGCACCGAGCGGGACCTCGAGGCGGCGGTGCCCGTGTCGCACGACGGCCACCACATCGCCCAGCGGCTGCTCGACGCACTCAAGCAGAAGTACGGAGGCACATGAGACGCCTGGTCCTGGTCGCCGCCCTGGCGGCCTGCTCGAGCCCCAACACCGCGGCCACGCCCGCGACGGCGAAGGTGACCGTCCGCAAGATCGTGAGCGCGTCGGTGCACGTCACGTTGCGCGCCACGCTGAACGTGCTGTCGGACCAGGGATTGGGACTGCGCCTCACCGACGAGGACGCCGGCCGCATCGAGACGGAGTACTTCGATGTGACCCAGTTCCAGCCGGAGGGGCAGAACTATCCGCAGGCCGAGCGCCAGGTCCGGATGAGTTTTCAGATCCGGCCTGATACGCTGGGGCGCGGGTCCATTCTGCTCGTGTCCACCGTGTACCAGCCGTTCAACGTCGGCGTTCCCGACAGCCGGCGGCGCGAGCACCTCGTCCCGTCGGATCACCCCGGGGCGGCGTACACGAAGAAGATTCTGGCGAAGATCGAAGAAGCCGCGCTCGGGCTCGAGCGCGGGAACTGACGGCTCAGGCGCCGACCAGCCCCTTCACCCAGCGGTCCATCATCGCGAGGTCGAGCTCGGCGTCACGGCAGGGTCCCTGCGGCAGGCGCATCGTGAGACCGAGCACCGGCAGCTTGCCCGCGACGTCGCGCAGACCCGTCATCATGTCGCGCTCGCACGCCACCGCCACCACCGCCCGCGGGCGCCGCTCGCGAATCACCCGCCGCGCCAGCTGGCCGCGCGTGGCGACGAACACCGGCACGTCGTAGCGCCCCGCGATCCCCAGCACACCATCCAGCGCCGCTTTCGAGAGACAGCGCGGGATCAGCACGAGCAGCTCGCCCTTGCCCACTTTGCGGCCGCGGCGGATCGCCAGCGTGTTGTACACGTCGATCGCGGCGTGCTCCACCCAGTCGCGCCGCCCGGCGATCCGCGACAACAGCGACGTCCAGTTCATGAGGCGCAGGAACGGCCCGCGCTCGAGCAGCCGCTCGGGCAGGAGATTCACGCGACTGTAGAAGGACCCCACGAGCAGCAGATACCACAGCACGACCAGCGCCGCGGCACCGCCCGCCACCGCCGCCAGCACGAGCGGCAGCGGTGTCCACAATGCCGCCAGGCGCGGCCAGAACAGGTAGAGCGCGGCGGCAACGGCGGCCGTGCCCGCGACCAGCGTCAGGACGGCGGTCGCGAAGAACAGCCCGGGCGACGCGGAATAGTCGCCCTGGTTGGGCAGCGGCTTGCCGTCCCACTCGTCCCATTCGTGGCCGAGGCGGCGGTCGGTCTCGATGTGGATGAGTTGCGGACGCTGCGGAGGTGCGGATGTCGCCATGGGGCTGTGGGGAAGCTTCGCGGAGCGCGCCGGAGGTGTCAAGGCGGTGTAACTTTTCCGTTCGTGCCCCCGACGCCACACCTCCTCACCGACCTCCGCACGCGCGCCGCGTACGCCGAAGGCGCAGGTGTCTACCGCATCGTGCCGCAAGCCGT
>DATLWA010000012.1:0-2283 GCA_035576905.1 Gemmatimonadales bacterium | reverse complement strand
CGCTGGACCAATGACGGCAGCCTGCCGTGCTTCCGCGTGGGCGGGCGGCGTGAGCGCCGCTTCCGTCGCGCCGATCTGCTGGCACTCCTCGAGCGCCAAGGGGTCGCGCCCGCCGGCAAGGCCCATCGGCACATGTGCGGTTTCTACGCGACCGCCGCGGCGCGCGCGGGACTGGCGGCCGACTTCCTCGTCCAGGGTTTGGCGAACGGCAGCACCTGCGTCCTGCTGGCCGAGCCCAAGGTGCAGACGGCCGTGCTGACGCGCCTCGCGGGGCAAGGCGCCGAGGCGACGCGGACCGGCCGGCTCGAGGTGGCGGTCTACGCGTCCGGCATGGCGGCGCAGTTGCAGCTCTGGGAGCAGCGCTTCAGCGCGGCGCTCGGTCGCGGGGCCACGTCGCTGTGGGTGGTGGGTGACGTGTCGGGTGGCAGTCTCGGCCGCCGCGCCCCCTTTCCGCAGGTGCTCAAGTACGAGCGCGCCTACGATTCGTTGTCGCAGCGTTACCCCGTGACGACGCTGTGTTTGTACGATGCCCGCCGGGTGAGCGGCGTCGAGTCGGCGCGGATGCTGCACACCCACCCTGACCTGTTTCACGAGCCCGTCGGCACGTTGGTGCGCTGAGCGCCGCTATACCGGGAAGTGACGGCGAGGCGAACAAACAAAGTATTGGTGCCGCGGACGCCCGCTGACTACCTCTCCACTGTGGCTCATCTCCTCCCCAGCGAAGAACCCACCGTCGGGCCGCCGTGCCGCATCTTGTTGGTCGAAGATGCGCCGGCGGACGCCGAATTGATCCTGCGCGAGCTGCGCGGGGCGGGCTTGCTGTGCGAAGCGAAGCGGGTCGAGACGGAGGCGGCGTTGCGTGCGGGGTTGGCGGAGTTCGCGCCCGACGTCGTGCTCGCCGATCATACGTTGCCGGGATTCGGCGCCAGCGATGCGCTGCGCGTGATTCGCGGCGAGCGGCCCGGCACGCCGGTGATCATCGTCACCGGCTCGCTCGACGAAGAGACCGCCGCCGAATACATCCTCGCGGGCGCCGTGGACTACGTCGTCAAACACCGCCTGTTCCGTCTGCCCGCGGCGGTGCGCCGCGCCTTCGCGTGGCGGCGCGCCGAAGCGGCGGCGACGCGCACCGCCCTGGCGCTGCGCGAGCTCGAGGAGCAGCACCGCCAGGCGCAGAAGATGGAAGCCATCGGCCGGCTCGCGAGCGGCGTGGCGCACGACTTCAACAATCTGCTCACCGTCATCAACAGCTGCTGCTCGTTCGCGCTCGAGGAAGCCCCGGAGGGCGCGAAGATCCGCGCGGATCTGCTGGAGATTCGCGAGGCCTCGGACCGCGCCGCGAAGCTGACGCAGCAGCTGCTGGCGTTCAGCCGGCAGCGGCCCCTCGCGGCGCAGCGCGTGGACGTCGCCGTGCTCGTCAACAACATGGCGGGCATGTTGCACCGCCTGCTCGGCGGCGCCGTGACCGTGACGTTCACGGCTGCCCCCGCGCTCGGCGCGGTGTGGGCCGATCCCGGGCAGCTGGAGCAGGTGGTGATGAATCTCGCCGTGAACGCGCGGGACGCGATGCCCCAGGGCGGGCGCCTCACCTTTGCCGCTTCGAACGTGGTGGTTGATGAGACCCACGCGGCGGCGCACGCCGTGCAGCCCGGGCCGTTCGTGCTGCTCGCGGTGACCGACACGGGCACCGGCATGGACGCCACCACCAAGGAGCGCCTGTTCGAGCCGTTCTTCACGACCAAGGAGAAGGGCAAGGGCACCGGCTTGGGCCTCGCCACGGTGTACGGCGTGGTGCAGCAGACCGGCGGTTTCGTACAGGTCGAGAGCGAGCTCGGCAAGGGCTCGACGTTCCGGGTGTATTTGCCCCGCCAGGAAGGCCAGGCCAGCGGGCCAAGCACGGCCTGACCCGGCGGTAGGCAGGGCTGGTTATAATCGAGATGTGCACGTAAGCCGCATCACCACCCCCATCGGCGAGCTGACCCTCACCGCGACAGAGACCGCGCTGACGGGCGTGTATTTCCCGAATTCGCGGCACGGACCTCCGCCGGTCCTTGCGACTTCACAGGGTGAGACCGGGCCAGGGGGTGAGGTACTCTCCCGCGCCCGCCAGCAGCTCGCCGAGTACTTCGCGCGGGCGCGGATGACGTTCGATCTGCCGCTGGCGGCCGAGGGGACGGAGTTCGAGCATCGCGTGTGGGATGCCCTGCGCGCCATTCCGTTCGGCGCCACCACGAGCTACGGTGAGATCGCGCGCAAACTGGGCGACGCCCGCAACGCCCGCGC
>DATLWA010000011.1:0-10089 GCA_035576905.1 Gemmatimonadales bacterium | reverse complement strand
GAGCGAAAAGTACCATTCCGAGAGTGTATGGCCGAAGAAGAGCGCGGCCAAAAACGCGATGCCGAGAAAAATGCCGAACGGCAGCGCGGCCTGCATCCCTCGCCCGCTGCGAAGCGCCGCCGGAACGCCGATGACCGCACCGCTGACGGCGGCCAGCAGCAGCACGCCGGGGATGGCTCGCCATCCCGTGACCGCCCCGATCATGGCCAGCATTTTCACGTCCCCCAACCCCATCCCCTCGGCGCGCCGTATCAGCCAGTAGGTCCCGATGATCGTCAGCAGAATGACCGCGCCGAGGGCCGCCCCGGCCAGCGAGTCGATAAGCGAGTCGGCCAGCACCAGCGATGGATTGAGGATGCCCATCCCGAGCGCCCCGGCGCCGAGTCCGATGGCGATGCCCGGGATGTCGATGACGTCAGGGAGGATCTGGATATCGGCGTCTATGTAGATGAGGACGATGGTCATCGAGATGATGGCCGCGACGATGACGAAACCGGCCGTCGGACCGGTGAAGAGAAAGGTGGCCAGATAGAAAAGCGCGTTGGCCAGCTCCACGAGCGGATAGCGCCAGGCGATGGTATCTCCGCACGCGCGGCACCGCCCGCGCAGCACGAGGAAGCTGAGGATGGGGATGTTGTCGTACCACCGGATGGCCGCATCGCAGTGCGGACAATGACTCCCCGGAAAGACGATCGACTCCTCCCGCGGATAGCGATGAATGACGACGTTCAGAAAGCTGCCGACGATCGCGCCGATGGCAAAGGCGTAGAAGCCGAGCAGGAGCGTCATCCGCCGATGATTGTACCCGCCGGGCTCGACGCGTCCGGCGGCGCTCGTTCGTACGAACGGCGAAGCCGCGCACGTATCACGGAAGGTTTTGAAGCGTCGTGGCCCGCGCGCCGACCGGCCGGCCGGCAGTTGACAGCGTAAGGCTGGATGGCTACCCTGCGCGCTCATTTTCCGGTCCCCCAATTCCACAACGAATGAATCTATCGCTCGATTGGAGTCGCGATGTCCGCTCGCATCCTCGTTCTTTTGTGTGTCCTCGCCGCTGTGGCGCTGCCGGTCAGCGCCGCCACGGCGACTGATCTTGTTCCCACCGCTGCGCCGCACGGCGCGCGTTTCATCGTGGCCGGCAGCGGCCTCGATGCGTCTGACCTGGCGGTGAACTTTGCACGTGCCGGCGGGGGTGTCGTGCCGGCCGTGATCGTCTCGCGCGCGCCGGCCATCGCCGAGGGCCTCGTGCCACCGGAGGCGATCAACGGCGCGGTCAGTGTGACCACGGGCGGCAGCACGATCGCCACCTTCACCTTCACGGTCACGGCCGATCCGGTGATCACGCAGGTGAACACCATCGTCGCATCGGGAGCCGGACGCGAGCCGCTGAAGGGACCGTACGGAAACGTGGCGGTCATGCCGAACGCCGCGACGTATGTCGCTGACACGATGCACCATCAGATCGCCGCCGTCAGCGCGGACGGAACGGTCACGCCCTTTGCCGGAAGCGGGCATGGCGGCCTGACCGACGGTCCGGCCGCGACAGCGGCCTTCCGCGGGCCGCAGGGGGTTGCGTACGACGCGCTCCACAACCTGATCTATGTCGCCGACACGGGCAACAATGCCATCCGCCGCATCGCGTCCGATGGCACGGTGACGACCCTCGCGGGCTCCGGCCGCAGAGGAGACAGCGATGGCGTCGGAGCGGCCGCGGAGTTCACCCTGCCGGTGGGCATCGCGGTCGATGCCTTCGGCAATGTGTACGTGACCGACACCGGGAACAATCGCGTGAAGCGCATCACACCGGCCGGCGTAGTGGTAACGCTGGCGGGCACCGGCCGCCCCGGTTTCGTGGATGGTCCAGGCTCGCAGGCGCAGTTTCATTCGCCGGAAGGAATCGTGGCGGGTGCCGACGGCTCGCTATACGTCGCCGACACCGGAAACAGCGTGATCCGCAAGATCGCCAACGGAATCGTCACCACCATCGCCGGTGGCGCGCGCTCCGGCTACGTGGATGGTCCGCCTGCCGCGGCCGCGTTCTACGAGCCGAGCGGTCTGGCGTTCGACGAGGGCGGGAGTCTCATCATCGCCGATACGAAAAACCAGGTCATCCGCAAGCTCGATCTTCGGGCAGGAAGCGAATTCGTATCGACAATCGCAGGCAGCGGCACCGCCGGCTTTGTGGATGGTCCTGCCGCCACGGCCCAGTTCCGCAATCCATCCGGCGTCTCGGTGGCCGGCGCGGTATTCATCTCCGACCGCAGCAATGACGCGCTGCGCATCGGCTACGTGACCTCGCAGCTCTCCGCGATTTACCCGCGCCGCGGCAAAACCGCGGGCGGCGAGACGCTGCGCCTGTTCGGCACAGGCTTCGTCGCCGGGCAGACGCAGATCCTGATCAATGGACAACCGGCCACGAACGTTACGGTAGTGAGCTCGACGCTCCTCCTGGCCACCACTCCCGCCGCCGCGGTGCAGGGTGCGGCCGACGTTACGGTGGTGACCCCGACCGGCACCAGCACCCTGCCCCTGGCCTACTTCTACATCGCACCGCCGACGATCAACAGCTTGGGGCCGTCGTCCGGTCCCCTGATCGGCGGAACGGTGGTCACGATTTCCGGCACGAACTTCCTGCCCGGAGAGACGGCCGTGACGTTCGGCAGCGCATCCGCCCTCTCGGTGAACGTTGCCAGCAGCGCGACGCTCACGGCGGTGGCGCCTCCAGCGGCGGCGAGCGGCCTGGTCGATCTCCGTGTGCAGACGCCAGGCGGCAGCGCGACCATCAGCAACGCTTTCCTCTACCGCGATCCCCCGGTCATCGACTCGTTTACGCCCGGAGGCGGACAGACGGGAACGTCCGTGACCATCTTCGGCCGCAACTTCGATGCGGCCATTTCGGGCAACAGCGTTTCCTTTGGCGGCATCGCCGCGGTGGTCAGCGCCGCCTCGACGACACGGATCACGGCAACCGTTCCGAGTGGCGCCCGCACGGGCCCCATCCGCGTGACGACGGTCGGGGGAACGGTCCTGTCGGCCACCGATTTCCTGATTGTCAGCGTCGACCGGATCGCGGTAACGCCGGCTACGCTCACCCTGCAGATCGGTCAGACGCAGCAACTGACCGCCACGGCCACCATGTCCGACGGGACACAGCATGACGTCACCGGGCTGGCCAGTTGGTCGAGCGCGAACGGCGCGGCCGCCACGGTGACCGCAAGCGGTCTGGTACGCGGTCAGTATCACGGGAAGAGCGCGGTCACGGCGACGCTGAGCGGCGTCAGCGGGTCGAGCCTGGTCACGGTGGTGGTCGATCAGAGCATTCCTCCCGATCCCGTCTCCGTGGCGCCGCAACCCGATCCCTCGGTCGCGTTCGCAACGCTGGCCGACAGTGCCGGTTTTCTCTTCAACGGCCCGACGCCGATCCAGCGCGGCGTAACGCCGGGCGCGATCGACAACACGCGATTGGCCGTGCTGCGCGGACATGTTCTCGACGCTACAGGGGCGCCTCTGGCCGGCGTTTTCATCGGCATCCACGGCCAGCCCGAACTGGGCTACACGATCAGCCGCGGCGACGGCGGATTCGATCTCGCCGTCAACGGCGGCGGATTGCTGACCATCGACTACGAAAAGGACGGCTACCTCTCGGCGCAGCGGCAGATCGAGGCGGCGTGGCACGACTACACGAACGCTTCCGACGTCCGGCTCCTCGCCATCGACGCGCACGTGACGACCATCAACCTCGCTTCACCGCAGGCTATCCAGGTGGCGCAGGGAGGCGCGGTTACCGACGCCGACGGCACGCGCACGGCGGCGCTGTTCATTCCGGCCGGCACCGGTGCCACGCTCACATTCGCCGACGGCTCCGTGCAGCAGCTGTCAACCCTGTCGGTCCGCGCCACGGAGTACACCGTCGGCGCCGGCGGCCCGGCCTCGATGCCGGCGGCCCTCCCGGCCTCGAGCGGCTACACCTACGCGGTGGAGCTCTCGGCGGACGAGGCCATTGCCGCCGGTGCGGCGGAAGTGACGCTTAGTCAGCCGATCCCGTTCTATCTCGACAACTTCCTCGGCTTTCCCGTAGGCACGCCGGTCCCGGCCGGCTACTACGACCGGACGAAAGGCCTGTGGGTGCCGTCCGACAACGGCCGCGTAATCAAAGTGCTGTCGATCAGCGGCGGCACCGCGACGATCGACGCCGACGGCGACGGTATTGCCGACAGCGATGCCGCGCTGGCGGCGCTCGGTATTACCGCCCCCGAACGGCAGCAACTGGCCGTGCTCTATCCCGAAGGGAAAACATTGTGGCGGGTTCGGATACCGCACTTCACGCCGTGGGATTTCAATTGGCCGTATGGACCGCCGAACGACGCCACCGGGCCGAATCAACCGGGTCCGTCGCAGAACCCGCAGCTCGAAGACACGTGCCGCGTCCCGGGATGTGCGATCCAGGTGCAGAATCGCGTCGTCGGCGAGCGCGTCGAAGTCGTCGGCAGCCCCTTCGCGCTGCACTACATGAGCGACCGCGTCCCGGCGCATACGTCGGCGGCGAGCATGGAATTGTCGCTCAGCGGCGGCAGCGTTCCGGCCTCGATGAGCCGTATCGACGTCGAAGTGACGGTGGCCGGCGCGAAGTCGCTGTACAGCTTCGCCCCGGCGCCGAACCAGAAAACGACCTTCACCTGGGACGGCCGCGACGCCTACGGACGCCCGGTCGCCGGTGTCAGCCAGGCGGACGTGAAACTCTCCTACGTCTACCCGGCCGTCTACCAGCAGCCGTCGGATTTTCAGCGCGCATTCGCCAATCTCTCCGGCGTGCCCCTGACGGCCAATCGGGCACGCATGGAAATCTCGATCTCACAGACCTTCAAAAGCAAGCTGACTGCTCTCGGCAACTACGACGCCCGCTCGCAAGGGCTCGGCGGCTGGACGCTCAGCGTGCATCATGCCTATGACCCCGAGACCGGCCTCATTCATCTCGGCGACGGACGCACGCAGCAGGCGAAACCGACCGTGTCTACCGTGGCGGGGCGTACCTGCCTGACAACGCAATGTACGACATCCACCGGCGACGGTGGGCTGGCCACGAACGCGGATGTGCCCTTCCCGTATCGCGTTGCCGCCGCTCCCGACGGGAGCCTCTACATCCTGGCGTACGACGCCGTCCGCCGCGTCGACCCCCACGGCTTCATTACCAGCATCACTCACGATCCTTCGTCGAGCTATTCATGGTCATCCATTGCCTTCGGCCTCGATGGAACGGTCTACCTCGCAAACAGCCAGTTCATCTCCAGGCTGAATGCCGACGGTACGACGACCGTCGTCCTGTACACCTATAATCTCAGTGGCGGAGGCCATCAGCCCATCACCGTGTGTGACCTCGCCGCCGGTCCCGACGGGTCACTCTATATCGCCGACTGCTCGAATCATCAGATCCACCGTCTCGGAAACGACGGGAAGCTGGTGACGATCGCCGGCCGCGGCTGTGGCCAGAACGCTCCGCCGTATTGCCTCGGCACCTTTGCGGGCGACGGCGGTCCGGCGACGCAGGCCTTCCTCAACTATCCGGTCCAACTGGTCGCCGCGCCGGACGGATCGCTCTACTTCTCCGATGAATTGAACAACCGCATCCGCAAGATCAGCCCGGGCGGAATCATCACCACCGTGGCCGGCGCCGGCTGCTATTCAGTCACCCCATCGCCGACCGCCGGCGTCGACTGCAATCCTTTCTATGCGCCGGATCATTCGCCGAACGGCGACGGCACGCCGGCACTGTCCACGTATCTCCAACAGCCGCCGTCGATGGCCCTTGGGCCTGACGGCTCGTTGTACATTCAGGAGCTCGGATTCAGCTACACGCGCCGCGTGTCTCCGGACGGCATCATCTCCACCGTTCTCGGCACCGGAACGCAGGGCTTCAGCGGCGACAACGGACCGTCGCGGGCGGCGCAATCGGACGTGCCGAGCGGCATCACGATCGGACCGGACGGCTATCTCTATGTCTCCGACCGCAATAACCACCGCATCCGCAGGATTGCTCTCAACCTGCCCGCCGCGGGCTCGTCCGAGATGAAGGTCGCGTCCGCCGATGGCGACGAGTACTTCGTATTCGATCTGCATGGCCGGCACCTGCGGACGCTGAATACCCTCACAGGCGCGGTGAAATACCAGTTCACCTATGACGGCGGATGGCTCGCCGCGGTGACCGACGCTTTCGGCAACCAGTATCGGGTTGAGCGATCGGGCCAGATACCGTCGGCGATCGTCGCGCCCGGCGGACAGAGGACGACGCTGGCCGCGAACAGCGACGGCTATCTCGAGACCATCACCAACCCGGCCAGCGAAGCCGTACACGCCGTCTACGCAAACGGACTGCTGACGAAGTACACCGATGCCGCGGGCCGCGTGAACCAGTTCGGCTACAACTTTGCCGGAGAGTTCGCCAGCGACACCGACGCTCTCGGCACCAAACAGTTCGAACAGACCACCTCCAAGTTCGTCAGTTCGGCGACGATAACCTCCGCTCTCGGCAGGACCGCCACCTACCGCATCGACAAGCTCCGCGACGGCTCCGAGCAGCGCACGAATACAACCTCGAGCGGCGTGGTGACGCTCACTCTCGTCAAGAGCGACGGGAAGACGACGACGACGTATGCCGACGGTTCGACGATCACCACCACCTCGGCACCCGACGCGCGCTTCGGCATGGATGCGCCGATCCGGAAGCTGGTTACCTTGCGTACGCCGGGCGGCGTCGCTTCGACGTCCAGCCTGACGCAGAACGTGACGCTTTCCAATCGCTTCGACCCGCTGAGCGTCACCGCGAGCAACCAGACGCTCGTCATCAACGGAAAGACATACACCTCGCAGTGGGACGCGGGCAGCCGCTCGCTGGTGGAGCGCTCGCCGGCCGGACGACAGGTCACGCGGCTTTTCGACGGCTTTGGACGGATCAGCTCGATGCAGCCGCAGGGGGTGGCCGGTACCATCTATTCCTATGACGGCGGCGGACGAACCGCGTCCATGTCGCAGGGAAGCCGCAGCCTGATCTTCGGCTACAACGCGGCGAATCTGCTGAGCAGCATCACCGATCCGCTGTCGCGCACGACGCGGTTCGACTACGACCTCGCCGGGCGCATGACCAGGCAAACATTGCCCGATGGCCGCTTCCTCGACTACTCCTACGACGGCGAGGGGAACATCACGTCGATCACGCCGCCCGGGCGTTCAGGGCATCTCTTCACGTACAACGACGCCGGCCTGGCCGACACGTATACGCCTCCGGCCGTTACCAATGGCGGCGCAACACAGTTTGGCTACAACGCCGATCACGACCTCACGCGGGTCACGCGGCCCGACGGCAAGACCATCGATTTCAGCTACGACGCCGGCGGCCGTCTGAGCACGTTGACGTACGGCGGGGTCGTTCGGACGATCACGTTCGGCGCCGGCGACCGCGTGGCCTCGGTCGCTGATTCCGGAACGACGCTGAATTACGCGTACGACGGCCCGCTGGTCATGTCGATGTCGTGGAGTGGTCCGGTGTCGGGTGCCATCAACTGGACGTACAACAGCAGTCTGCGGCCGGCATCGGAGGCCGTGGGCGGCTCCAGCGTGCCGCTTGCGTACGATAACGACGGCCTGCTGGTCAGCTCGGGTGCCTTGACGCTGACGCGCGATCCGCAGAACGGATTCGTCTCGTCGTCGGCGGTCGGCTCCGTCAATGACGCATACACGTACAACAGCTTCGGTGAGGTGATGCACTACGCCGCCACTTCTGGTGCGGCGCAGCTCTACACCGTCGATTACACGCGCGACGCAGCGGGACGCATCAGCGCGAAGACCGAAACAGTGAACGGCGTCGCCGGCCCGAGTACCGGGTACGAGTACGACGATGCGGGGCGCCTGCTGCGCGTCACCAGCAACGGCTCGCTCGTCACCGAATATCAGTACGACGCGAACAGCAACCGCACCTCGGTGCGCACACTCTCCGGAACGACGGCCTCTTCGTACGACGACCAGGATCGCCTCGTTGCCGCGGGCGGCACCGCGTACACCTTCAACAGCAATGGCGAGTTGGCAAGCAGCACGATCGCCGGTCAAATGACGACCTTCGAGTACGACTCACTCGGCAACATGCGCAAGGTCAACATCCCCGGCCGCGCCGTGGAGTACGTGGTCGACGGACAGAATCGCCGCATTGGCAAGAAGGTCGGCGGGGCGCTGGTGCAGGGATGGGTGTACGCCGACAGGTTCCGCATCGCCGCGCAACTCGATGCCACCAACAGCGTCGTCATGCGCTTTGTCTATGGCACGCGGACGACAGTTCCCGATTACATGGTCAAGGGCGGAATCAACTACCGCATCATCAGCGACCAGCTCGGCTCGCCGCGCCTGGTGGTGAACGTCGCCGACGGCTCGATCGCCCAGCGAATGGAGTATGACGCCTTCGGCAGCGTCACTGTCGATACCAATCCCGGGTTCCAGCCGTTCGGCTTTGCAGGCGGTCTGATCGATCCGGATACCGGATTCGTCCACTTCGGCGCGCGTGACTACGACCCGCACACGGGGCGTTGGACAAGCAAGGACCCGATCGGCTTCGCCGGGAAAGACCCGAACCTCTATGGTTACGTCTACGGCGACCCGATCAACGATGTGGACCCCTTCGGGCTCTATTCGCTCGATGATTTCGTTCAGGACGCGGCGAATTTCTCCGCCGGACTCGGCGACAACCTCACCTTTGGCGGCACGCGCAAGATCCGGGAATGGATGGGTACGGACCAGGTCGTGAACAAGTGCAGCGGCTTCTATACGGCCGGTGAAGTGTCGGGTGTGGCGCTGAGTGTCGCGATCGGCGCGGGTGCGGGCGCCGAAGCGGCGCAGGGCGCGGCAAGGGGCATGGAGTGGTCGCACTGGATTCCAAACCGCTACCGCACGTTTCTTCCCGAAGCCGTCATCGACTCCGAGCTCAATGGACGGTATGTGACCACGGCCGAGCACGCGCTGAATGATCCGTACCGCTACCGCTTCATGCCGCGCGCATGGAAAGATGCGAATCCGATCAATCCCGCATGGCTCCGTCAGTGGAACCGCGCACCGGAATGGGTGAAAGGGGCGGCCGCCGGAGCGGCGTATGGTGCCGGTTCGGCCGCGGCCGCAGGCGGAAACAGCGGCTGCGGCGGTTGCCAATAGGAACCCGATGACATCGTTCGAGGCGTTGATGGAACAGATCGACGTTGCACGCCGCGGCGGCGGCGTGCAACTCGATCCGCCGCTGACGGCCGACGAGATCACCACACTCGAAGAACAGCTTGGAATGGCGGTTCCGGCCGACCTGCGGCGACTCCTCAGCGTCACCGGTGGCATCACGAAGAAGTCCTTCCGCCTGAGTTTTCGAGGCGACCTTCCATTCGTTTTCGAGGAGGTCGCGCCGCACGGCGTGGCGGTCGCCGGCGATTCCTCCGGCAACTTCTGGCTCCTGGAACTCCACGATGAGAGTGCCGGTCCCCTCTTCTTCATTTCCTCCGACCCGCCGGTCGTCGTCATCCAATCGCCGGATCTTGCCGGTTTCATCGAGTCGGTGCTGGCAATGGCCGATCCGCCTCCCCGCCTCGACAGCGAAGTGCTCGATATCTGGAAGCACAACCAATACGTCATGACCCGGTCCGCGGCTCTGGCCGGTGGCGACGAAACCATGCGCCGCTTTGCCGAAGGGCTGACCGATCGATTCGTCGTCGTTGATCTCCGTGCTCGCAAGGAAGGAACAGGCTTTGTCTGGGGTGCCGCCGGTCCGCGGTCGGAGTTGCGGCGGGACGGCGACCGTCTGTTGTTCGCCACGGAGCGAAAGGGCGGCGTTCTCGGGCGTCTCTTCGGGCGCTGATGGCATTGATGCCAGCGGAGTCGTGCTCGAATCGACAACCGACAACCCGATAACCGACAACCGCCCCCCCCCCCCCTTTACACATTCTTAATGTCCGCCAACCCCCACTACGCGTACACTCCGCCGTCGCGCTGAAAGGCGACAGGGGGAACACGGCTTGACCGAGGGTCCGGCGTCGACACATCAAGAACGCGAAGAGCCGACCGGTCGCCGACTTC
>DATLWA010000010.1:0-2567 GCA_035576905.1 Gemmatimonadales bacterium | reverse complement strand
CCGGCTTGTCGCGCTTCCGTTTGAAAGGATTGAGGTTGCGGCCCAGCGCCGTGCCCTGGTCGCCGCCGGGCGCGGAGGCCGCCATCAAGCGGGCGAATTCCGGCAGGATCAGATCGAGGATCTGTGTGGTGTGGACGTCGAGCGCGCGCTTTTGGAAGAAGAAGCCCAGCGGATCGGGCGTGTGGTAGCCTGCGACCTGGAGAATCCCTTCGTCCACGGCGAACACCGCGATGCGCGAGGGCCGGTCGGTGCTGTAATGGATCTTGAACGGATCACCCGGCTTGACCAGGTCGGGCGCGGCTAAGGTGATGGCCGCCTTGCGCCGGTCGAGACTCACCGAGAACGGCGCCACACCGTAGCTCAAGGGGCTCGTGAACACTTCGTCGGAATTGACGTCGCGCACGAACGACACCGACACGTAGCCGTTGCCCTCCAGCCCGTCGGGCAGCGCGATGTGCTGCACCGAGCTGGTGGTGGTGGCGCGGAACCAGTGCCACGCGTACACGCGGTCGCGCTCGATGGTGATCAACCCGGCGCCCGTGTAGGGCGCCTGGATCTGCAGATCGATGGTCTCACCCGGCGCGTAGTCGCCCTTGGCGAGCGTGAGCTGCAGCTCGGCATTACGCTCCAGCGAGCGCGTGAGATTGGCGGCGCCCGCCACGTTGTAGTCCACGCGCGAGAGCGTGTCGGTGCCGGCGGAGTCCTGCACCACGAACGCGAAGTCGCCGGGCTCGTTGGTGGGCAGCGGCACGGTCAGTCCCGTCGCGGGGATCGCGAGCGGCGCGTTGCTCAGCGCCGTCTCTTTCTTGACCGACTGGTACTTGTACGTGCCGTCGAACTGCCGCGCGAGCACCGACACGTAGCTCACGCGGATGCGCGCCAGGCGCAGGCGGTGCGCGGCGGTTTTCTTGCCGTCGGGGCCCACCGCCACGAACTCCACGCCGTGCTCGGTGTCCTTGTGGAGGTAATGCAGATCGCCGTCGGGCTTGTAGCCGATGAGGAACGGCTGGTTCGACACCACCACGCCCGCTTCCGCGGTGACGCTGCGGCCGCCCTCGGCCTCGTAGCCCTCGGTGATGAAGCGCAGGCGGTACGTGGCCCGCGCGAAACGTTCGAGACCGAGATTGAACTCCGCCTCGCCGGACGCGTCGGTGGACGTCGCCGGCAGGTCGTCTGAGTAGGTCTCCTTGGCGCGCTGCGGATCGGAGAAGCGGTAGTCCTCGAGACCGCGCAGCGCCGGGAACCCCGGCGTGAGCTCCACCGACGCCGTGACGCGGCGGTCCGCGGCCGGCGTGCCGAAGAGATTCTTGAGGGTGATGCGCGCCGTGAGGCCGTCGGGTGAGACCCAGCCGTTGACCGACTCGGCCGACAGATGCGCGGTCATCGCGAGACGGTCGGGCTGGAATTCGCGCACCCGGACGTCCACAGTGCCGAGCAGGGCGTTGGCGCGGTTGTCCTTCACGATATACAGCGACACGGTCCACGTGCCGGTGGGCGACGTCTCGGCCGTCGTGTAGGCGATCTCCTCGAAGCCCTGCGCCGAAAGCCGCAGCCGCTGGCGTTTGACCTCCAGCCCGCGGGCGTCGGAGATCACCGCCTCGAGCGGGATGCCCAACAGCGGCGTCGCCCAATCGGCCGGCTTCACGATCACACCGATGTGGAACGTGTCGCCCGGGCGGTACACGCCGCGATCGGAGAAGAGATAGGCCGAGAGCTTGTCCGCCTGGATCGCATTGGACACGCCGCCGACGTCGAAGCGCGACAGATCGAGCTCGCGGTCGGCGCGATCGAGCGGCAGGAACGAGAGATCCTCCGCGCTGTGGGCAGAGTAGAGCACCGGCGTCTGCTCGCGCTCGAACGACCGCAGGTTGGGGAAATGCACGTGGCCTTCGCCGTCGGTGGCCGCCGAGAGGACGGTCAGACCGTTCTTGCCGACCACGTCGACGGCCACGCCAGCCAGCGGCAATCCCGTGCGCAGCGACTGCACGAAGACGTCCTGGCTCGAGTCGGCGCCCTTCTTGGCGAGCAGGCCCAAGTCGGTGATGAGAATGAGGCGGTGATCCGACGTGCCGAGACTCTGCCTGGTGGCCGGGTCGTAGGCCCGCACCGACAGGAAGAACAACCCGCGCGGACCGCTGCCGCTCGTGAGGTAGGGAGCGAGGTCGTACGGCTGGTAGTGCGCCTTGCCCGGGCCGAGCGGCGGAATCGCGATGGTGTCGCTCTGGCGGGCGGTGAGGTTCGAGGCGTCGAAATTGTAGTTGGTGAACTGCGTGTTGCCGAACAACATGTCCGTCTGCGTGACGAGGTGCTGCAGCTGGTTGGGCAGCACGCGGCCCACGTCCACGATCAGCGCGGGCACGTCGCGGCTGTAGATCGAGATCTTGCGGTCGCCGCTCAGACTCAGGAGCGACCCGCTCCCCAGGATCTTGATCTCCTTCGGGAATGGCGGGATGTAGGCCGTGCGGTCCCACGTTTCGCCCAGCACGTAGCCGCCGAAGGAGCGCAGCCCCTTGGTGACGCGCACGTAGATGAAGCGGCCGGGATCGCCTTCGTACTTGAACGCGGCG
>DATLWA010000009.1:0-6545 GCA_035576905.1 Gemmatimonadales bacterium | reverse complement strand
CAGCCGAAGGTCGAGCTGGTCGCTGTGGCGGACGTCTACACGCGCCGGTGCGACGAGGTGCGTGCGCAAGTGCCCACCGTCCGCACGTTCAAAGACCACCGCGCGCTGCTCGAGCAGAAGGACGTGGATGCGGTGATCGTGGCGTCGCCGTTGCATTGCCACGCGCGGCATTTCCTCGACGCCTTGGCCGCCGGCAAGGACCTCTATGCCGAGAAGACGATGACCTGGTCGATCGCGGAAGCCGCGGCGTGCCGCGCCGCGGCGCAAGCGTCGAGCCGGGTGATCCAGATCGGCTTACAGCACGTCAGCACCGGCGCGTTCGCCGACGCGCGGCAGTGGCTCAAAGACGGCCTGGTGGGGAAAGTCACGGCGGTCGAGTCCTGGATGAGCCGCAACACACCGCGCGGCCACGGCCAATGGGTGCGGGCGGTGCCGTCGGACTGCACGGCCGATCGCGTCGACTGGAACGCGTTTTTGAACGGCCGGCCGGCGCGGGCCTTCGACCCATTCGCTTTCATTAATTGGCGGCTGTTCTGGGAGTTCTCCGGCGGCAACGTGACGGAGAACATGGTGCATCAGTTGTCTTTCATTATGGGTCTGCTGGACCTGCCGTTGCCCGCGGCCGCCGCGATGTCGGGCGGCGTGTTCTCGGAGAAGGATGGCCGCGAGGTGCCCGACACCATCGCCGTGACGCTCGAGTTCCCGGATCTCGTGGTGACGTGGCAATCGACCTTCAGCAACAGCCGCTACGGGCTGGGCGAGCGCCTGCTCGGCTCTGACGGCACCATCGAGCGGCTGTCGGGTGCCACCGACATGGTGACGGGCCGGCTGACGTCGGGCGTGCATTACTGGCCCGAGGCGGCGAACCGGCCCGACGGCGCGGCCGCGACGGGCCAGGCGGCCGAGCAGAACCACATGGCGAACTTCTTGGACTGTGTGCGATCGCGGCGGCAGCCGAACGCGCCGGTCGAGCTGGGCTATCGCACCGCCGTCGCCGCGCACATGGCGAATCTCGCCTACCGCCAGCGCCGCCGCGTCACGCAAGAGGAGGCGCTGGGCGCTTAGCGGCGGTAGCTCAGCACCACATTGCCGTTCTTGAACGTCCGCGAGCTGGCGAGCTTGAGGCGCACGTTCTCCTTGAGCCCGGCGAACATCGTCTTCCCCGCGCCGAGCACGACGGGATGGACCACGAGCTGGTACTCATCGATCAGGCCGGCCGCGGTCAACTGCGCCACGATGCTGCCGCTGCCGAGGATCACGATCCCCGGACCCGGCTCGCTCTTGAGCTTGCGCGTCGCGGCGGCGATGTCGCCCTTAAGCACCGTGGTGTTTTGCCACTCCGGCTTCGTCAATGTCCGGGAGAACACGTATTTCGGCATGCGGTTCATGCCCTCGGCCACCGCGGGCATCGCCGCCGCGGCCGCCGGCGTCGGCCAGAAGCTCGCCATCAAGTCGTAGGTGACGCGGCCAAAGAGCAGAGCGCCGCCGCCCTGGGCGTTACCCGAGACGAACGCATTCCACTCGTCATCGGTGGGGCTTTGATGCGCCCAGCTCATGTCGCTGCGCGCGTCGGCGATGTAGCCGTCGAGGGTGACGTTGTTGAACACGGTCAGTTGGCGCACGGTCTCTTCCTTCCTTATGGTGCGACGCGGTGCACGACCTTCACGACGAACGCGCCGTTCAACGGCCGGCCGAGCGCGCGCGCGGCGGGAAAACGGTAGGTCGCCGCGGGGTTGGTGGTGTAGCCTGAGTTCCAGACCAGAAACACGTCGTCGCCGATCCGCGGGATCCAATGGAAGCGCAGGTTGAAGTCCGCCCGCTGTTCATCGTTGTTGTATTGCACGAAGCCTAAAAAGTTCGTGCGGGTGTTGAAGTCGTATTCCATGCGGCCGGAGGCGAGCAGAGCGGTGAAGCGGCCGGCGGGCAGCCGCGCAGCCGTGCGGGTCAGATCGGCCGTGAGAATGACATGACCGCCGCCGCGCCACGTGGCCGCCAGCTCGAGGTCGGTGCTGTGGCCGTCGTAGAATCGCCCCCAGTTCACGAACCCGCCGAACGCCAGCGGCCGTCCCGGCGACATCTCGTACGCGACTTCGTAGCGCGACCACCAGTAGCGGCCCGGCGGGACCTTCACGCTGCGAACGATGTCGAACGTGTCCGTGGGCGCGTCGAGGAAGCGCTGCACGTTCAGCTCGATGCGATCGCCGTTCTCGCGGTTGCCGCCCGCCAGCCACTGGAACGAGGCGGTCTGCCAGTCGCGCGGGCGCGTGAGGGACCCCGTGATGTCGGCGATGATGTCCCATTCGGGAATCAGCTCGAAGTCGAACTGCCGGATGCCCAGGGCGTGGGGGCGGGGCATGAAATCGCTGTGACCCGTGGTCTCCCAGATCCCGGTGCGCCGCACGAACCCCAGGGGCGGCGCGAACGCCGCATCGATGCGGTACAGCGAGACGAAGTTGTCGAAGAGATCGTTGGGGTTGTCCGTCGAAATGCGCCAGGCGAGCGGTGTCCCGGCCACACCGGGTGAGTGACTCCCCGTGATCCAGAACTTGGGCTCGACGTTCTGCCCGTGCACCACGAGGGGGAGGTCGACGTCCACGCCGCCCGCCGCCTGCGCGCCGCCGCCCGATACGGTGTGGAGACTGCCGATGGCGCCGACATACGACCGCGCGAACAGATCGTGCTGTACCCGCAGCACCGCGTCGTTGGCCTGGTCACTGCCGCCCGTCTGCGCGTCGAGCAGGCCGAGGCGCCACGGTCCGGCCCGGCCGGTCACGCGCCCGCCCGCCACGATCGGCACCGCGGCGCCCGCCGTATCGAGCCCCAGCCGCCGCGAATAGAACACCTGCACTCGGCCCGGCGTCCCGAAGTCGAACAAGCCGCTCGATTCCAGAAAGAAGGCGCGCTTCTCCGGGAAAAAGAACGGAAAGCGGGTCAGGTTGATCACCTGTTGATCGACTTCGACCTGGGCGAAGTCGGTATTGGCGGTGAGATCGGCCGTCACGGTCGGCGTCACCGGGACCTTCACGTCGAGCCCCGCCTTGCCGCCTAGGAAGCCGTTCGCGGTTTTCGTGCCGGCGCTGTCGTGCTCCGATTCGGTGGCGCGCCCCAGGACGTAGGGGTAGGCCTCGAGATCGCGCACGCGATTCGGCGTCCCCAGGCCGGTGAGCTCGCCTTCATTAAGTAGGTGATACAGCCCCTCGGCCCGGCCCCAGGACGTCCACAGGTCTTCTTCGTTCTTGCGCCGGATGAAGCGCCGCACATTGAACCCGAGGCGCAGGTCGGCGCCGCGCCGGAAACGCAAACTCCGGAACGGGATGCGGAATTCGGCCGTCCAGCCGCCGGCATCGCGGGTCGTGACCACGTTCCAGATGCCGTTCCAGTCTTCGTTGAGGTCGTCGACGCCGACGAGCTGCGCATCCCACATCGCGCCATGGGGATTGGTGCCGAACACGAACGCCCCGCGGCGATCGTGAAAGCTGTCGATCAGTAGTTGGACGTTGTCGTCGCTCGACAGGTTCGCATCGCGCCGCAGCTCGGTCGATCTGACGTGCCGCGCGTCGCCATCGTATGCCCGCACGAGGACGTACAGCGCCGCGTCGTCGCGTAACACCTTGACCACGGTCCGCTCGCTCGCCGCGGCGCCCGCCGCGGGCTCGCGCTGGCGGAAATCGACGATCGAGTCGGCGCTCGCCCACACCGGGCTGTCGCGGCCATTCAGCGGAATGGGGGCGGTTGCAAGGGCGACGTGCAGGCCTGCGGGCTGCTGGCCCGCCAGCCCAGCCGGCAGGGCCATCGCCAGGAGCCAACCGGCGGTCCGCAACGCGCGCTCGTGTCGTGGCATAAGGGCGGGGAAGTATCGCGTCCGCGTTTCCCTGTTGCAACGCTGCTGCGGTGGCACGCGCCGCCCCGAGGCTGCATTTTCACCGCCATGAAAATCTCGACCGTCATCCTGTGCGTGGCCCTCGCCCCGGTGGCATCGGCCCAGACTCCCGACGCCACCGCGGCGCTGCACTGGCGCGCGATCGGCCCCACGCGCGCCGGCCGCGCCCGCGCCCTCACGGGCGTCCCCGGCAAGCCGACCGTGCTGTACATCGGCTTCGACAACGGCGGCCTGTGGCGCTCGAACGATTACGGCGCCAACTGGGAGCCGCTGTTCGATCAGCAGCCGA
Organism: Gemmatimonadales bacterium; assembly: GCA_035576905.1. Taxonomy (GTDB): domain Bacteria; phylum Gemmatimonadota; class Gemmatimonadetes; order Gemmatimonadales; family GWC2-71-9; genus DATLWA01. The sequence continues at coordinate 2,376 of DATLWA010000009.1, read as the reverse complement.
CCGGCTCGATCGGCGCCATCGCCGTGGCCCCGTCCGACGCCCGCGTGATTTACGTCGGTTCGGGTGCGGGGATCATCCGTCCCGACTTGGCGACCGGCAACGGCATGTACAAGTCGAACGACGCGGGGCGCACGTGGACGCACCTGGGCCTCGAGCAGACGCAGATGATCGCGATGGTTGACGTCGATCCCACCAACGCCGACCGCCTGTTCGTCGCCGCTCTGGGACATCCTTACGGTCCCAATTCGGAGCGCGGCATTTTCCGCTCGACCGACGGCGGCAAGACGTTCACCAAGGTGCTCTACAAGGACGACTACACGAGCGCCAACGACGTGCGCATCGATCCCAGCGACCCCAACACGGTCTACGCCGCGCTGTGGCAGCAGCAGCAGGCGTTCTGGGAAGGCGGTGATTTCGGCGGCGGCTCGGGCGGCATCTTCAAATCGTCGGACGGCGGCACTACGTGGACCCAACTCACCGACGGCCTGCCGCAGGTGTTGGAGGCCAACCTCGCCCTGGCACCCAGTAATCCCAAGACGATCTACGCGATGGTGGCGAGCGTGAATCCCGCGGGCGGCTCGGGGCCGGTGGGATTTTACAAGTCCACAGACGGCGGCTTGCACTGGACGCTGCGCACGGCGAACACGGCCGACGCGCGGCCCCTGATCCGCATCGGCGGCGGCGATCTGCCGACGATCGTCGTGGATCCGAAGGATGAGAACGTGGTCTACAGCGCGTCGACCGTGATGTGGCGCACCGAGGACGGCGGCGCCACCTGGTCGGCGGTGCGCGGCGCTCCCGGCGGCGACGACTACCAGAGAGTCTGGGTCAGCCCGCAGGATCCGAGTCTTGTCGTAGCCGTGTCGGACCAGGGAGCCGTCGTCTCCGCCAACCGCGGCGCGTCGTGGAGCAACTGGTACACGCAGCCCACCGCCGCGCTCTATCACGTCACGGCCGACAACGCGTTCCCCTACCGCGTGTGCAGCGGGCAGCAGGACTCGGGCTCGGGTTGCGTCGCCAGCCGCTCCGATGACGGCGAGATCACGTTCCACGATTGGCACCCGGCCAACATTCAGGAGTACGGCATGGCCGCGCCCGACCCGCGCGACCCCGACCTGGTGTTCGGCAGTGCGCGCACCAACGTCTCGCTGTACAACCGCCGCACCGGCCAGACGACGGCCGTGGGGCCCGACGTGACGGCGCGCGGCGATTCTTTCGGCAGGAACGTCCGCACCATGCCCTTGGTGTGGTCGCCCGTCGTTCCCGGTGTGTTGTATTACGCATCGAACGCAGTCTGGAAATCAATCGATCACGCGCACACGTGGACGCGCATCAGCCCCGACCTGGCGCGCCCGACGTGGGCGGTGCCGCCGAGCGCGGGGCAATACGCGAGTACGGTGACGCCGGGCCCGCGCGGCGCGATCACGGCGCTCTCGCCCTCGCCCAGGAGCGCATTGGTGCTCTGGGCCGGCACCGACGACGGCTTCATCCAGACGACCGTCAACGGCGGCCGCACCTGGACCAACGTCACGCCGGCTGCGATCCAGCCGTGGACCCGCATCTTCAATATCGAAGCGGGCCACTTCGATACGCGCACCGCCTACGCCGCGGCCAACACGCTGCGCATCGACGACGCCAATCCGCATTTCTGGCGCACGCACGACGGCGGCCGCACGTGGACCGACATCTCGGCCGGGTTGGCGCCGGGCGCCGTGGCCAATTCGATCCGCGAAGATCCGCGGCAACCGGGATTGCTCTACGCCGCTACCGAGACGCAGGTGTGGGTGTCGTTCGACGACGGCGGCCACTGGCAGTCGCTGCGCGCCAACATGCCGGCGATTTCCGTGCGCGACATTGCGGTGAAAGACGACAGCACGTGCTTGTGCGCCGATCTGATCGCGGGCACGCACGGCCGCGGCTTCTGGATCCTCGACGATCTGACGCCGCTGCGGCAGATGGCCGCGCTGCAACGCGCGCAGGCCGCGAATGCACCGTACTTGGTCAAGCCACAGACTGCTATACGCGTGCGCTTCGGCACCAACGATCCCACGCCGTGGCCGCCCGAAGTGCCGGCAGGTGAGAACCCACCCGCGGGCGCCATTCTCGATTACTTCTTGCCGGCCGACGCGACTGGTCCGGTGACACTCGAGGTGGTCGACGCCGGGGCCCGCGTGATTCGGTCGTACTCGAGCGCCGACTCCGTGTTGGCGCCCGATCCGGCGCTCGATCCTGCGGCCTACGATCAAGTGTGCCGCCAGCGACCCCAGTCCACATTCTGCGGCCTGCCGCTCTACTGGCCCGCGCCGCAGATGGCGATCGCCACGCGCGCCGGCATGCATCGCGTCGCCTGGGACATGCGGCTGCAGCCGATCGATA
>DATLWA010000008.1:0-3236 GCA_035576905.1 Gemmatimonadales bacterium | reverse complement strand
GACGTGAGCACCGGGCGCCCGGTGAGCGCTTCGAACGTGACGGGCCGCACGAATTCGGCGGCCGCTGCGGTGAGGACCACATCCACGGTGGCGCCCGCTTCCGTGAGGCGCCGCGCCAGGGTGCAGCTCTTGTAACAGGCGATCCCGCCCGACACGCCGAGGACGACGTGACGGCCGGCGAACGGCATCAGCTCTCCTGGCGCCGCCGCCGCACCAGCTTGAACTGCAGCTTGCCCCGCACCAGCTCGTCGAACGCGCGTGTCGTCAGCTTCTGCTCGAACGTCACGGAGCGATCGCGGGGAAACTCGTTGACATAGCGGGCGAACTTTGCCGCCACCAGCACCCCCAGATACTTGTTCTGCGTCTGGGAAGCGACTTCACTCGGGGTCACGATGCGCATGCCTGCTCCTCTACGTCAGCTTCAGGGTTGCGGTGTATTCCGTTAATCCGTCGATCAACCGCTTAGTGTGCTGCTGCTCCGCCTTGGTCACCGGCTGCCGCGGCCGGCCATCCTCGATGATCGTCTCCACGTCGCGCACCGCGCGAGCGAGATCGTCGTTCACGATGCGGTAGTCGAAGTTCTGCGACTCCGCCAACTCCCGGACCGCCTGTACGATCCGCGGGGCGATGGCCTGGTCCGACTCCGTTTTGCGCCCGCGCAGCCGTTCCAGCAGCACCTCGACCGACGGCGGCAGCACGAAAATCTCCACCGCGCGGGGCCATGGGTACAGCTCCCGCACCCGCTTGGCGCCGGCGATCTCGATGTCCAGCACCACGTGCCGGCCGGACGCGAGAACCTTGTCCACTTCGGCCTTCAAGGTCCCGTAACGCGCGCCGGCGTACTCGGCGGTTTCGAGAAACGCGCCCTGCTTTTCCAGATCCGCGAAACGTGCGGGACTGAGAAAGTGATACGCCTGGCCGTCGCGCTCTCCGGGCCGCGGCGCGCGCGTGGTGGCCGACACCGAATAGCCCACGTCCTTGCGCCGCGCCAGAATCTCCTTCGTGATGGTCGTCTTGCCGCCGCCCGAAGGCGCCGACAGGACGACGAGCCGCGGCGTCACTCGAGGTTCTCCAGCTGCTCCCGGAACTTCTCGAGTTCGCCCTTCATCACGATCACCGCCTGCGTGATCGGTGCGTCGTTCGCTTTCGAGCCCATCGTGTTCGTCTCGCGCAACAGCTCCTGCGCGAGGAACCCGAGCTGCTTGCCGGCGGCGGCGTCGCCCGCGAGCGCCGCGCGGCAGGCCACGAGATGCGTGCGGAACCGCACCAGCTCCTCGTGGATGTCCACCCGGTCCGCGAGCAGCGCCAGCTCCTGCGCCAGCCGTTGCTCGTCCACCTTCACGCCGCCCGTCAGCTCGGCCACGGCCTGCTTGAGCCGGTCGTACTCGGCCGTGAGACGTTGCGGCGCCCGCTCGGCGATCTTGTCGGCCTGCGCGGCCAGCGTGTCGAGCCGTTGCGTGAGGTCGGCCGCGAGCGCCTTGCCCTCCCGCTCGCGCATCACCAGCACCTCGCGGGCGGCGCGCTCCACCAAGTCCTGCACGTCGTCCCAGCTCGCCGCGCCGCCGTCGCCATTCTTGAACACGAACACGTCGGGCTGCCGCGCCACGAAGGCGAGATCGAGGTCGCCCTTGAGCTTCAACTTCTTCTTCAAGTCCTTTGCGGCGGCGAGGACCTGCCGCGCCCGCTCGACGTCGACGGCGAGGCCGCCCGCCGATTCGGTCGGCTCGATCCAGCGCGCCGTCACCGCCACGTGGCCGCGCTCCAGCCGCTGCCGCAGCCGCTCGCGCAGCTCGCTCTCGACCCCCGCGAGCTCCGGCGGCAGCTTCAACTGGGGATTGAAATACCGGTGGTTGACGGTGCGGATCTCGATCCGCAGCCGCCCGCCGAGCACCTTGCCGTCGGCCGAACCGTACCCCGTCATGCTGCGCGGCACAAGACTTTAAGCTTAGTCGCGCAAAGCACTTAGGTCAATCAGTTCGTGAACCCCCAGCGCACGCCGTAGAACTGGAAGTATCTGGGATAGTCGAGGCCGGGGACGTAGCTCGCCCGCGTGGCGTTGGCGTTGCGATAGATCCAATAGATCGTGACGCCGGCGATCCGCATCTCGACGTTCGCCTCGGCGAAGGTGGCGCCGCCAAGCTGCAGCGGCGCGAGCGTCGAGTCGGCGAAGCCGCCGAAGCCGCGGCTCCAGGATTCCGCCGCCACCTCGGCGCGCAGGTCGAAAATGCCGCTCGGGAAGGTGCGCCAGAACTTGGAGTGAAAGGCGACCGCCATGCGCGCGTGCTGTGGCGGCTCGAAGTCGCCGCCGCCCGCGCCGGTGGGATGAAAATACCAGCCCGCAAGCCGGAGACCGGGTGCCACCGCGACGCTGCCGTTCGCCGTGACGTAGCGGTGGGCCGGCGTGAACCCCAACGTACCGATCGTCTTGACACCAGCGGCAAAGGCCGAGTCCGGGAGGAACGCGCCCACCCGCCCCGCGCCGACCTCGAGGGTCAGCCGTGACGACTCCCAATGGACGGCGGCACTGACGTCATCGAGGTGTTGGGTCGCGCTGCGGCGCAGGGCCGGCGCCGCCACGTCGTCCGTCTTGGCGACGTCGCCGTGCACCGACATGCCGAGCGGCAAGCGCAGGCCCGCGCTCAGATGGACGCGATTGCCGCTGCGGCTCGAATCGTAGCTGGCGTGCCGCGCGTCGGCCGCCAAGGTCAGCAGCGGCAGCGGATCCCAGTCGAAGGCGGCGTCAACCTGCAGTGGCCGGGGGTCTGAGGCGACCCGCGCGGTGACTGCCGCGTGTGCGCGGGCCCAGGTCTCGCTCGCGGTGAGCTGCACTTGCCGGCGCGTTTCTCCGCCGACCGCGGTGTCGCGCGATAGCGTGGTGCTCGCGAACGCGAAGTCGAGCCGCGGGCCCAGGTCAGCCCCGTGCGGCGCCAGAAACGCGCGGAGAATGCCGTCGTTGCGCTTGAACGCCCAGGGGTCCACGAGTCCCGCCTGCCCGTCCCGCGTCCAGGTGGAGCTCAGCACCTGGTAGGACACGCCCGCCCGTTCGGTGGGGACGTACTGCGTCAGCAGCCACACGTCCGCGTCGTGAAACTTGGTGGTCGACGTGCCGGCGATGCCGTCGAACGTGTTCCAGTCGGCGATGAGCGAGAATCCCACGCCCGAGCGCCAGCGGCGCTGGTAGCCGAGGCGGTACGCCGCGATGCTCTGCTGTCCGGTCAGGATGCCCACTTCGGTGG
>DATLWA010000007.1:0-13918 GCA_035576905.1 Gemmatimonadales bacterium | reverse complement strand
TCACCTCCAACCTCACGCTCGACGGCACCATCAATCCCGACTTCGGCCAGGTGGAGATCGATCCGGCCTTCGTGAACCTGACGGCGTTCGAGCAGTTCCTGCCCGAGCGGCGGCCGTTCTTCGTCGAAGGCGCGGACATCTTCAATTTCGGGGGCGGTACCGGCGGCTTCCTGAATTTCGGCAACGCGCCGCAGTTCTTCTACTCGCGGCGCATCGGGCACCGGCCGTCCGGCGGACCCTACTCCAACGGCAACTTCGCCGACGTCCCGCAGCAGACCACCATTCTCGGCGCCGCCAAGCTGTCGGGGCGCTCGCCCGGCGGCTGGTCGGTCGGCGTCATCGACGCCGTCACCGCCCGCGAGCAGGCCACCGTGGATTCCTCCGGCGTGCGCTTTCACGACGATGTGGAGCCGCTGACCAATTACTTGATCGGCCGGGTCAAGCGCACCTTGAACGGCGGCAACGATGCGGTGGGATTCGTGGCGTCGGCGGTGCACCGCGACATCCGCGTGCCCGCTCTCAACTTCCTCCGCAGCGACGCATACGACTGGGGCGTCGACATCAAGCACCGCTGGCACCACAACACCTATGCCGTCGCGGCCGACCTGGGTGGGTCCTACATCACCGGCGACGTGGCGGCGATTCAGAGCGCGCAGCTCGCCTCGAGCCGCTACTACCAGCGGCCCGACGCGCACGCCTTCCACTACGACCCCGCACGCACGTCGCTCAGCGGCTTCACGGGCGACGTCTATGTCGACCGGTTGGCGGGCAGCTGGCTCTGGGGCGCGGCGACCAGCTTCACGTCGCCCGGCTTCGAGGTGAACGACCTCGGCTTCCAGCATCGCGTGGACCGGATCGCCAACGGCCTCTACGTGGCGCGCCACTGGACCAAGCCCGGCAAGATTGTGCGGGAGGCTACGGCGATCCTCCAGGCCGCACCCAGCTTCAACTTCGACGGCGATCCGATCCAACGCGCCGCGTTCCTTAGTTCGTTCGGCACGCTCCGCAATTTCTGGTTCTTCAATGTGTCCGGGGGCTACAACTTCAGCGGCGTGGTGGACGACCGGCTCACGCGCGGCGGCCCGGCAGCCCTGGCGCCCGCCAATTGGAATGTCGGCGGCGGCATCCAGACCGATCAGCGAAAAGCTCTCACCGGCGGACTGTTCGCCAATTACTTCGACGACGCCGCGGGTGGGTGGAATGCGGGGCTGAGCCCGTTCGTGACGCTGCGCCCGTCGGGAGCGTTGTCGCTCTCGCTGTCGCCCAACTACTCGGTGGGGCGCAGCGCTGCGCAGTACGTCAAAGCGGTGAGCGACTCGTTCGCGACCCAGACCTTCGGTGCGCGCTACGTGTTCGCCCAGCTGCTCCAGCACGAGCTGGATCTGTCGTTGCGGATCAACGCGACCGTCTCGCCCACGCTGTCGCTGCAGGTGTTCGCGCAGCCGTTCACGTTCACGGGGGATTTCCAGAGCCTGCGCGAGCTCGCCGCGCCGCGCACGTTCCAGTTCAACGTGTACGGCCAGAACGGCTCGACCATCGCGTACAATCCGGGCGATTCGACCTACACCGTCCATCCTGACGGCGCGCAACCGACCGATTCGTTCAAGGTGTTCAACCCGGATTTCCGCACCCGCTCCGTCAACATCAATGCCGTGTTGCGCTGGGAGTACCGGCCGGGCTCGACGTTGTTCGTGGTGTGGACGCAGCAGCGCGGCGGGTTCTTCCCGGTGGACCCGAGTTTCGACGTCGGCCGCGACTTCGGCCGCGAGCTCTTGCGGGACCGGCCGCTCAACGTCTTCCTGGTGAAGCTCAATTATTGGATGAGTATCTAGCCGATAGTTAAGTTGTTGCCATGCCTTTCTGGACCGGGCGGCGCCGGATCTTCGTGGCGCTGCTGCTGCTCCTCGTTCTCGGCTGGGCCGCTGTCGTCGTCGCCGTCGCCGTGACCGGCGCGAGCGACGAGGCGCGCCCGGCCGACGCCATCGCGGTCCTCGGCGCCGCGCAGTACAACGGCCGCCCGTCGCCCGTCTTCCGCGCCCGCCTGGATCACGCTGCCGGATTGCTGCAACGCGGGCTCGCCCCGCTCGTGCTGGTCACGGGCGGCGTGGGCGCGGGCGATACGGTGAGCGAGGCCGAGGTGGGCCGGCGCTACCTGGTTGGGCGCGGCGTGCCGTTCGACGCGGTCATCGCCCTGCCGCCCGCCGCGACCACAGTCGCCTCACTGCAGCGTGTGGCCGCCTGGTTCGACGGGCGCACGTCGCGCCGCGTGGTGCTGGTGAGCGACGGTTTTCATCTCCTGCGTCTCAAGATTCTGGCGGACCACCGCGGGCTCATCGCCTACACGTCGCCCGCGCCCGGCTCGCCCATCCGCGCGAACCCGCGCCGCAACGCGGCCTACACGTTGAGCGAGGGGTTCAAGGTCCCCATTACCTGGTTGCTCGACCGATGACCGACGACGCCCTGGTCTCGACCCGCCGCGTGTATTCCGGACGCGTCGTGCAGCTCGACCTCGACGCGGTGCGCTTTCCCGATGGCTCAAGCGGCGAGCTCGAGCTGATCCGCCACCCCGGCGCTACGGCCGTCGTCCCGCTGCTCTCCGATCCCGGCGCCAGCGATCCCGTGATCCTGATGCTGCACCAGTACCGCTACGCCGCGGGCGGCCCGTTGTGGGAGGTGCCGGCGGGCACGCTCAGTCCCGGGGAAGACCCCGCTGCCTGCGCCCGGCGCGAATTAGAGGAGGAAGCGGGCGTGACCGCCGGCCAACTGGAGCATCTTACGACTATCTGGACCACGCCCGGGTTCACGACGGAGCGGATCCATCTGTACTGGGCGCGGGAGCTGCACCCCACGCGCACCGCGCACGAGCGGGACGAGTTCATCGAGGTGGTTCCCCGCCCGCTGTCGCAGGTGCTGGACGGCATCCGCAGCGGGGAGGTGTGCGACGCGAAAACCGTCTGCGCCATCCTATATGTGGCGGGGTACAAGCTCCGGCTGTAGCGTTTTGGTGTCCCCCAGGGGGGACGGTGTGTCGAATCGGCGCCGATCGGCGCCGTGACAAACAGTCCTGTAATAACGTCTTAGGTAAAGACTGACGCCGGTACGGTTCGTGCCATATCGTACTCACCTACGTGGAATAGGGGTCTCGAACCAGGCGGGGGTGGTTATGAGAGCGCTCTTCAAACAGGCACTACAGACGACTGCGTCGCCCGCGACGCATCGCGAGGAGTTGCATCAGCTCGACGACGGACAGGTCGTGATGCGGCACCTCGACGGCGATTCGCAGGCTTTCGGCACGCTGGTCGACCGCTATCAGACCCGGCTGCTCAATTTCGTGAATCGCACCATCGGCGATCGCGAACGGGCCGAGGATCTCGTGCAGGAAGTGTTCATCCGGGTGTTCCGGCACCTGCACCGCTTCGACCAGACCAAGAAATTTTCGACCTGGATCTATACCATCGCGTCGAACCTGGCGAAAAACGAGCTGCGCAACCGCAGCCGCAATCCGCTGGTGCTGTTCCAGACGATCAAGAAGAACTGGGAGGCGGATCACCGGCCGCTGCAGTTCGAGGATACCAAGGCCCGTCCCGACGATCTCTACCGTAAGCGCTACCTCAAGGGCGCGGTGGACGATTGCGTGGCGAAGCTGCCCGAGCATCACCGCGAGGTGTTCGTCCTGCGGGAGATCGACGGGCGCAGCTATCAGGAAATCGCCGAGATCACAGGTTGCAACCTGGGCACGGTGAAGAGCCGGCTCAATCGGGCGCGGAACAGCTTTGCAGAGCTGATTTCGCCGCTGCTCGAGTAGCGGAACCCTCTCGCCGCCGCCCGGGGTATCAATGCCCGCGATGACCTGTACCGAGTTCCGCGAGACCTATAGCGACTTCCGCGACGGCCTGATCACGGCCCCGCGGGAGCAGCGCGCGTGCGAGCGCCACCTGGCGCTGTGCGCCGAGTGCCGCGCCTACGACACGCGCGTGCGCCGCGGCGTGCTGGCACTGCAGGCTTCCGGGGAGATCGAGGTCTCGACGGATTTCCGGCGCCGGCTCGATGCCCGGCTGCGGCGCGAGCGGTTGACCGCGGCGCTGACGGCCGGGCCGGTGCGCGCGGCGGGCGGGCTCGCCGCCGCGCTGTTCGTGGCGGTCGCCCTGTTGCTGCTCGCCTCCGAAGGCGGGCGCCGCGCCCCGATCGCGGAAGCGCGGGCGCTCCCGCCCGCCGCCTTCCCCAAGCCGGTGGCGCGGGCGGGCATTCCCTTCGTGTCGTTCCAGGATCCGCGCGCGACGGTGGTGCGGGGCAACGCCAGCCCGTACGGTAGCGCGCTGGTCGAGCCCGCTTCCGCGGGTCGCTAGCCGCGCCTTTCATCCCCCCTCCCGGGGCGGTAACTTCCCGGCTCTATGGGGGCGATTACCCTGGACGAGTTTTTCCGGCGCCTCAAGCAGGGCCCACCCGACCCCGTCTACTACCTCCACGGCGACGAGGACGTCTTGAAGGACGAGGCGGTCGCGGCGCTGCTGGACGCGACGGTGGACCCCGGTCTGCGGGACTTCAACGTGGACCAGCGCGCCGCCGGCGAGCTGGACGCCGAGGGGTTGCACAGCCTCGTGAACACGCCGCCCATGTTGGCCGAGCGCCGCATGGTCGTGCTGCGCGGCGTCGAGCAGCTGCGCAAGAAGTCCCGGGCGCGCGATGCCCTGCTCGCCTATCTCGAGCATCCCAGTCCCGACACCGTCCTCGCCCTGGTCCAGGGCGGCGCCGAAAAGCCCGAGGCGGATCTCACCCGGCGGGCGACCGCGGTCGACGTGGGACGCTTGCCGCCGCACCGCGTCCGCAGCTGGATCGCGCACCGCGCGGGCCGCATCAAACTCACGCTCGACCCTGACGCCGTGGACCTGTTGCTGGCCGCGGCGGGCGACGACCTGACACGTCTCGTGCAGGAGTTGGACAAGCTGCGCGCCGTCGCGGGCGACCGTCCGGCGACGCGCGCCGACGTCGCGGCGCAGGTCGGCGCGCAGCACGGCGTCACCGTGCATGACCTGGCCGACGCGGTGCTGGCACGTGACGGGCTCAAGGCCGCGGCCCTGGTCGAGCCCGTGCTCGAGCTCGCCGGGATGAGCGGCGTGCGCATTCTCTCTGCTCTGGGGACGCATCTGGTGGGGCTGGCGCTGGCGCGGGAAGAGCTGGAGCGCGGCACGGCGCCGCGGCAACTTCCGGCCGTCCTGTTCCGTCACCTGATGGCCGCGCGGCCGTACGGCCTGGGCGATTGGAAGGAAACGGCCGACAAGTGGGCCACAGCAGCGGGGCACTGGTCGACGGTCGATGTGTCGCGCGCGTTGCGCGCCGCGCTCGCGGCGGACCGCGCGCTCAAGGACACAAGCGTGACCGACGAAGCAGGCATCGTGAGCCAACTCGTGCTGGGCTTCGCGGTTCAGGCGAGGGAGGCGGCATGAAGACATCCGCACTGCTCGCGACGGTGGCGCTGCTGGCTGCCCGCTTGCCCGCCCAGTCCGATCCTCGCCTGCTCGGCGCCGTACAGCTCTACCAGGCCGGCCGTCAGGACTCGGCGCGGACGCTCGTGCGGCAACTGTTACAGACGTTGCCGCCAACCGATTCGATATATCCACAGGCGCTCTACACCGCGGGCCTGCTCGCCGCCGATCCCCAGACCGTGCAGACCAACCTGCAGCGGGTGGTGATCGAGTATGGGCAATCGCCCTGGGCCGACGACGCGCTGCTGCGGCTCGCGCAGTTCTACTGGGCCCAAGGCGACCCCGCGTCCGCCGTGCAGGCGGTGGAGCGACTGCGGCGCGACTATCCCGCATCGCCGATCGAGGCGCGGGCCGATCTCATCGCAGCCCAGGCGTACTTCAATCTCAAGGACGAGACCAGCGGGTGCGCCCGCTTGCGCGACGCACTGGCCAGCGCGGGGGACGACGTCGAGTTCAAGAATCAGCTGGCGTTCTATTTGCCCCGGTGTCCGGCCGTCGCGCCGCCCGTCGTGACCGGCACCGGCACGCCTCCGGACAGCGCCACCGCGCCGCCGGCCGCGACCAGCTATGCCGTCCAGGTGCTCGCCGTGAAGAGCGCGACGCAGGTGGACGATATGCTCACGCGGCTCAAGGTGATGGGCTTCGATGCCCGCGTGGTGCGCGACACGAGCGGTTTCTTCAAGGTGCGCGTCGGCCACTACGCCACGCGCGACGAAGCGGTGCGCGCCCAGGCGCGGCTCAAGACGCGGATCGGCGGCCAGCCGTTCGTGGTGGAAGAGCCGTGACCCGGCGGGTCGACGCCCCGCCGGCCGACACCCCCCTGATGCAGCAGTACCGCGACATCAAGGCGCGGCATCCGCAGACCATCCTGTTCTTCCGGATGGGCGACTTCTACGAAATGTTCGAAGACGACGCCAAGCTCGCCGCGCGCGAGCTGGGTCTCACGCTCACCAGCCGCAACAACGGCGGCGCCGCCGAAGTCCCGCTGGCGGGCGTCCCCGTCAAGGCCGCCACCGAATACCTGCGCCGGCTCGTGGCCAAGGGCCACCGCGTCGCCATCTGTGAACAGGTGGAGGACCCCAGGCTCGCCAAAGGGCTGGTGCGCCGCGAAGTGATCGAGACGGTGACGCCCGGCGCGGTGCTCGGCGAAGACTGGCTCGAGAGCCGACGTAACAACTGGCTCGTGGCGCTGGTGCCGGACGCGGACCACGTGGGCCTCGCCGCGCTCGACCTCACGACCGGCGAGTTCGTGTGGGAGCTGGTCCCGGCGATGGACCTCGCGGCCGCGTTGGCGCGCTACGAACCACCCGAAGTGGTCCTGCCGGCGCAGGCGGGCCTGGCGGTGCCGCAACCCGTAACGCTGACCGAACGCGAGGCCTGGGAGTTCGATCCCGACTTGGCCCGTGAAGACCTGGGGCGCGCGCTGGGCCTGGCGTCGCTCGACGGGCTCGGCGTGGAAGCCGCCGATCGCGCCGCCGTGGGTGCCGCGGGCGCGCTGCTGCGCTACGCCAAGGAGCTGAAGCCGGGCGGCCTGCCGCACCTGGCCCGCCCCCGCGTGCTGCGCCGCGGCGACGTGCTCCCGCTCGACGAAATGACCCGGCGCAATCTCGAGCTGATCGAACCGCTGCGCGCGGGCGATACCGCCACCACGCTGCTGGCGGTGCTCGACCGCACGACCACGCCGATGGGCGCGCGGCTATTGCGGCGCTGGCTGCTCGCGCCGCTCGTCGATGCCGCCGCGATCAACGCGCGGCTCGATGCGGTCGCCGTGCTGGCGCAGGACCCGCGCGGCCGCGACCGCCTGCGCGAAGCGCTCGACGGCGTGCGCGACGTGGAGCGGCTCGCGGGCCGCGCCGCCCTGGGCCGGGCCACGCCGCGCGAGCTGGGGGCGCTGCGGGACTCGATCCTGCGGCTCGCCGACGTACGCGAAGCGGTGGACGGGCTGGAGGCGCGCGAGCGCGCGACCTTGCTCGAAGAAGCCGCGGGGTTCGACCTGCTTGCCGACCTGGGCGACGAGCTGGCGCGCGCGCTGGTGGAGCGGCCGCCCGCCCAAGCGGCCGACGGCGACGCCATCCGGCCGGGTTACGACAAGGAGCTGGACGAGCTCACCGACGCGCGCGACGGCGGCAAAGCCTATATCGCAGGGCTCCAGAGCCGCGAGCGCGAGCGCACCGGGATCACGTCGCTCAAGGTCGGCTACAACAAAGTGTTCGGCTATTACATCGAGATCACGAACCCGCACAAGCACCGCGTGCCGGCGGACTACGAGCGGCGCCAGACGCTCACGGGCGCGGAGCGCTACATCACGCCCGAGCTGAAAACCTACGAAGCCAAAGTCCTGGGCGCGGAGGAGCGCATCGCGCTGCGCGAGGCCGAGCTGGTGGACGCCTTGCGCCGCCGCGTGGCGGCCGAGATCGGCCGCGTGCAGGCGACGGCGGGCGCGCTGGCGCGGCTCGACGTCTGGGCCGGCCTCGCCGACTTGGCGCATCGCGACAACTACGTGCGGCCCGAGGTGGGCGACAGCCCCGCGATCGAGCTGGAGGGGAGCCGCCATCCCGTGGTCGAGCGTATGATGGCGCGAGAGGCGTTCATCCCCAACGACGTGGCGCTCGACACGGCCTGCCGTGTCATCCTGCTCACGGGTCCCAACATGGCGGGCAAGTCGACGCTGCTGCGGCAGGTGGGTCTGTGCGTGCTGCTGGCGCAGATCGGCGCGTTCGTGCCGGCGCGGCGCGCCAAAATCGGCGTGGTGGATCGCCTGTTCACGCGTGTGGGCGCCTCGGACAACCTGGCCCGCGGGCAGTCGACGTTCATGGTGGAAATGAGCGAGACCAGCGCCATTCTCCACGGTGCCACCGCGCGGAGCCTGGTGCTGTTGGACGAGATCGGCCGCGGCACGTCCACGTACGACGGGGTCGCCATCGCCTGGGCGGTCACGGAATTCCTGCATAACGTGATCGGCTGCAAGACGATCTTCGCGACCCATTACCACGAATTGACCCAGCTGACGGAGGAGCTCGCGCACGCCCGGAACTTCAACGTGGCGGTTCGCGAGGCGGGCGACGAGATTGTGTTCCTGCACCGGCTGGAGCCGGGCGGGGCGGATCGGTCCTACGGCATCCACGTAGGCCGCCTGGCCGGCCTGCCGCAAACGGTCGTGGGACGCGCGTGGCAGGTGCTGCAGCTGCTCGAGGCCGGCCACCACGTCGCGCATCAGCCGGCGCCGCCGCCGCCCGATGCGGCGCAGCTCGCGCTGTTCGGCGGCGCGTTGCCGGACCCGTTGCTCGAGGAGCTCGATCGCTTGGATCTGAACACGTTGTCGCCGCTCGAGGCGTTGAACCGGCTCGCCGCCTGGAAGCGGCGGCGCGAGGAGCGCGCATGACGCGACCGATTTCGTGGCTCGCCGTGGCGCTGATGGCGGCCGCGTGCCGCGCGGGCCCGCCACCCGAGCAGGCCGGCGCGGCACCGCCCGAAGAGGAGCCGCCGGTCGCGGTGAACCCCCAGGCCCCGATTCATTATCCGCCGGCGTTGTTCGATCGCGGCGTGGAGGGCGAAGTCGTGCTGCGGCTGTTCATCGACTCGACGGGCAAGGTCGTGCCGGAATCCAGCAAGGTGGGGGAGTCGAGCGGCTCGCGCCTGCTCGATTCGGCGGCGCTCGACGGCTCGAAGCAGCTGCGCTACGCGCCCGCCAAACGCCGTGGCGTGCCGATCACCACGTGGTTCCTGCAGCCGGTCGAGTTCCGCCAGCCCCAGGCGCCCGTCCTGGGCAACGAGCCCGACACGGTGACGCCGCGGCCCAAAGCCGCCGCTACGCCGCCGCCGGTCCGCCGCGCGCCGCGTCGGGTCGATACCACCGCGGCGCCGCGGCGTGACACGGTGCCCACCCCGATCAGAGACACGACCCGGAAGACGGACACCAGTGCCGCAGCACACTAAGCCGTACGCCAACGTCCTCGAGACGATCGGCTGGACGCCGCTGATCCGGCTCAACCGCGTCACGCAGGGCGTGCGCACGCCGCTGTACGCCAAAGCCGAATTCTTCAATCCCGGCGGCTCGGTGAAGGATCGCATCGGCATCGCGATGATCGAAGCGGCCGAGCGCGACGGGCGACTCAAGCCGGGCGGGCTGATCGTGGAGGCGACGTCGGGCAACACGGGTGTGGGGCTGGCGATCGCCGCGGCGGTGAAGGGCTACCGTTGCATCTTCACGATGCCCGACAAGATGTCGCAGGAAAAAGCGCGGCTGCTGCGTGCGTTGGGCGCCGAAGTCGTGATCACCCCGACCGCCGTGCCGCCCGACCATCCCGAGAGCTACCTGATGAAGGGCCGCGCCATCGCCGCCGCCCACACCAACGCGATCTTCGCCGACCAGCACTACAATCCCGTCAACCCTGACGCGCACTACCGCACCACCGGCCCCGAGATCTGGGAGCAGACGGCGGGGAAAGTCACGCACTTCGTGTGCAGCCCCGGCACCGGCGGCACGGTGAGCGGCGTCGGCCGCTATCTCAAGGAGCGCAACGCCAATGTCCGCGTCGTCGCGGGCGACCCGGCGGGGTCCATCTACAAGGCGTACGCTGAGACGTACCAGAAGAGCGACGGCCAGCCGTACAAGGTCGAAGGCATCGGCGGCGACAAGATCCCCACGTCGCTCGAATTCGACGTCATCGACGAATGGATCACCGTGACCGACAAAGACGCCATGCTAATGACGCGCCGCCTGGCAAAAGAAGAAGGGTTGTTCTGCGGCGGTTCGACCGGCGTGAACATCGTCTCGGGGCTCGAGGTGGCGCGCCGGGTGGACGATCCCCAGGCGCTCGTCGTCACCGTGCTGGCCGACACGGGCGAGCGCTATCTGTCCAAGGTCTACAACGACGAGTGGCTGCGGGAAAACCAGATCCTCGACGCCGAGCGCCGCCGCGTGGTGGACCTCGTGAGCGCCAAGGGCAACGGGGCGCCGCCGCTCATCTCAGTGGCGCCGCAGGCCACGGTGCGCCAGGCGCTCAACCTGATGAGCACGTACAACGTGTCGCAGCTGCCGGTGCTCGAGAACGAGAACGACGTCGGCGCGGTGTCGGAGCAAGCCCTGATGGCGCGCGCCCTGGAAGACCCGGCGACGCTCGACCGGCCCGTCCGTGAGCTGATGGACTCACCGTTCCCCGTGGTGGACGGCGAATGGTCCATCGAGCGGCTCACCGAGCTGCTGTCGCGCGAAACGCCGGCGGCCCTGGTGCGCAGCGGCGGCCGCCTGGCGGGCATCGTCACGCGCTACGATCTGCTGCACCAGCTCGCGGGGCTGCGCTAATGCGCGTCACCGTGCTGGCGGGCGGCGCGACGGCCGAGCGCATGGTGTCCTTCGCGAGCGCCGCGCAGATCGTGGCCGCGTTGCGGGGCCGCGGGCACACCATCCATGTCGTCGACACGACCAAGGGCGTGCTGTCGGAGGGCGAGGAGCAACGCTGGCTCGGCGGCGACGTCGGCAAAGAGATCCCCGACGCGGCGGCGCTGCTGGACGGCGAGCGCCGCATGCTGTCGCAGGGTCTGGCCGAGCTGGACCAAGTGCAGGGCGCGGACGTGCTGTTCCTCGCGGTGCACGGCGGGGCCGGCGAGGGCGGCACGCTGCAGGCGGTGCTCGACGTGATCGGCGTGCCGTACACGGGCTCGGGACCGCTGGGCAGCGCGCTCGCGATGGACAAGGATCTGTCCAAGCGCCTGTTCCGCCAGGCGGGCGTGCCGGTGCCGGCGTGGTTCATGACGCCCGTCACACCGGAAGACGTGACGACCGCGCTGGGATGGCCGGTGATCGTGAAGCCCTCGAAGCAGGGCAGCACGGTGGGGCTCTCGCTGGTGAAGGGCGCGAAGGATCTCGATGCGGCGATCGCGCTCGCCGCGCGCTACGACGACGAAGTCATGGCGGAGCAGTTCATTCCGGGCCGCGAGTTCACGGTGGCGGTGCTGGGCGACGTGCCGCTGCCCGTCGGTGAGATCATCCCGAAGCACGAGATCTTCGACTACGAGTGCAAGTACACGCCGGGGATGTCGCAGGAGATTTTCCCGGCGCAGCTCGACACGCGCCAAACCCGGCACCTGCAGGAGCTGGCGCTCACGGCGCACCGCGCCCTGAAGCTGGGCGGCTATTCGCGCGTCGACTTCCGCACCAGCCCCGACGGCGACATCTTTTGCCTGGAGGCCAACACGCTGCCGGGGTTGACCAAAGAGAGCCTGATGCCACGGGCCGCGCGCGCGGCGGGAATCGAATTCGCCGAGCTGTGCGAGCGTATTTGCCGCCTCGCGCGGAACAGAGGGAGCGGCAAGGGGGAATAACCAGCGATGGGCCCGCAGCGCATGTTCGGCATGACCCCCTGGGTGCGGCGACTGATGGTCGCCTGTCTGTTCGTGTTCCTGCTCCAGAGCACGCTGTTCACGTCTCCCGCCTTCGTCCAGCAGTTCGGCTTCAATCCCCTGAACGCGTTGGCGCGTCCCTGGACCGTCTTCACGTACATGTTCCTGCACGGGGGCGTGCTGCACCTCGCGTTCAACATGCTGGCGCTGTACGTGTTCGGGCCGCCGGTCGAAGAGCGGATGGGCGGCCGGGACTTCCTGGTCTATTACCTGCTGTGCGGCTTCGGCGGGGCAATGCTGTCGTTCGGCCTGCTGCAATTGCCGCAGCCGATGGGCCCGGTGATCGGCGCCTCGGGCGCGATCTACGGCGTGGCCCTGGCGTTCGCCTGGTTCTGGCCCAACGAGCCGATCTACGTCTTCCCGCTGCCGGAGCCGATCGCGGCGAAGTGGCTGGTGACGTTCGCGCTGGTGGTGTCGCTGATTCTGGCGTGGCGCGCGTCCGACGGCGTGGCGCACCTCGCCCATCTCGGCGGCTTCGCGGCAGGCTTCGTCTACTTGAAGACCCAGGATTGGCGCGTGAAGCGCGCCGAGCGGCGCGTGCGCGCCGCGGCGCCCCCGGGCGTCCTGGTGCATCCCGCGGCGCGCGTGGCGCGCGGCAGCGCGGCCCAGACGCGGCCCAGCCGTCCCGCCGACCGCGACCGCACACAGCATGAGATCGACCGCGTGCTCGACAAGATCTCCGCGTCGGGCCTGCAGAGTCTCACCCCCGCCGAGCGGAAGTTCCTCACCGAGATCAGCAAGCGCATGCGCCGCCCGGAGTAGGGCGATGCCGGGCGCGCCGTCATGATCGCGTTGGTGCTCGTCCTGGCGCTCCAGGACACCGCGAGCTACGCGCGCGCCGAGTCCTTGCTCGCCGCAGGTCAGGTCAACGCGGCGATCGAAGTGGCGCGCAAATTGGCCCGGCGCGAGCCCGACGACCCGCGCGTGCTGCTGTTGCTGGGCCGCGCCTACTACGCCCGCCCGATCACCGGCCGCTACGACGCCCTGGCGGCCTTCCAGAAGGCCGCCCGCCTCGCCCCCACCGATCCCGAGCCGCTGTACTGGCAGATGCGCGTGGGCTGGTACTTGGGATCAGATGAAGGCGAGGTGATCGCCCGCGGCGCGATGCTGCGCCTGTTCGAGCTCGACCCCGATTACCGCGACACGTGGCAGCGCTTCGGCGAGATCTACCACAACGACGACATCTGGCGCCGCGCCGACCGCGCCCTGTCGCGCCATGGCGACCAGCCGGCGGCCCTGCTGCACCGCGCCGAGCTGGCGCTCGCCCTGGGCGAGCCGGAGGTGACCGATTCCCTGCTCGCCCGGCGCCCACCGGGCCCGCCCGACATCGCCGCATTCCTGCTGCGCGCCGAGGCGGGCTTCGACGCGCGG
This sequence comes from Gemmatimonadales bacterium, assembly GCA_035576905.1. Classification (GTDB taxonomy): domain Bacteria; phylum Gemmatimonadota; class Gemmatimonadetes; order Gemmatimonadales; family GWC2-71-9; genus DATLWA01. The sequence goes on along the minus strand of DATLWA010000007.1, from coordinate 662 downwards.
CGGGACAGCGCCGGCTACGCGTGGTACGACTCGGCGCTGGTGTATGCGGATTACGACTCGACCGACGCGATGTGGGGGCAGATCTGGATGATCGCCTCGCCCGCAGAGACGGCGCGGTACGACAGCACCGGGCCGGGCGAGCGGCGCGCCTTCTTCGAGCACTTCTGGGCGACCCGCGATCCGGACTTGTTCACCGCAGCCAACGAGCGCATCGCCGAGCACTACCGCCGTCTGGCCTACACGCGGCATTGGTTCAAGCTGCTGCACCCGCTCACGTTGTACCACCGCTCGGCGCGCTACCGCGCGCTCACCAATTTCGGCGCACGCGCCACGCTCGGCGCCTACGCCGACAGTCTCCCAGATCTGCTGTCCACCCGCAGCGAGCGCCTGCCCGCGGCCGCCGGGCTGGGAGCGGATCCCGGCGCTGTGGGCGACACGGCGCGCGGCCGGACGATGTCGTCACTCGCCGGGCTCGACGCCCGCGGCCTCGTCTGGATTCGCCAGGGCCCGCCCGACATCGCCGCTTTCCTGCTGCGCGCCGAGGCGGGCTTCGACGCGCGGCGGGACAGCGCCGGCTACGCGTGGTACGACTCGGCGCTGGTGTATGCGGATTACGACTCGACCGACGCGATGTGGGGGCAGATCTGGATGATCGCCTCGCC
>DATLWA010000006.1:0-2123 GCA_035576905.1 Gemmatimonadales bacterium | reverse complement strand
CTGTACCATGCCGCAGACCGACATCATTTCCTACCTGATGTTCGGGCAGCCGAGCGCCGACATCGCGAGCGGCGATCAGACGACCGCCGCACAGGCGCGCAAGGCGCTGCTGGTCAGCACGGCCGCGAGCGTGGCGGCTGGCGAGATCGAGCGCAGCGTCGTGTCCGACCTGGGGATTCCGCTCGACTACGTCGAGATTCGGCCCGGCGATCCCGACAACCCCTTCCAGGGGGCGACGTTCGCGGTCGGCAAGCAGATCGGTGCGCGGACGTTCTTCATCGTGCGCGCGCGGGTGTGCCCCAACACGGTGGGCACGGCCGTCGGCGCCAGCCTGCAGTTCCGCTTCAGCCCCGAATGGCGCACCGAGGCGAGCGTCGAGACGGTGGGGCAGTGCAGCTCGACCATCAACACGTTGCAGCGGCAGGTGGGTGCCGATCTCTTCTGGGAACGGCGCTACTGACGTGACCCGCGTGCTGTTGATCTCGAACCCGGTGGCGGCCCGCACCGACGTGCGGGCTATCGCCGCCGTGCGGGACGTGCTGCAGGGCGGCGGCTGGACGGTCGAGCTCGCCGTCACGACGATGGCGGGTGACGCGCGCCGCCTCGCCCAGCGGGGCCGCGACGAGGGATTCGACGCGGTGCTCTCATACGGCGGTGACGGGACGGCGATGCAGATCGCGGGGGCGCTGGCCGGGACCGGGATCCCGCTCGGGCTGCTTCCTGGCGGCACCGGGAACGTGCTGGCCGGGAACCTGCGGCTGCCGCGCCAGCCGGTAGCGGCGGCGCATGCGATCCTCAAGCACCAGCCGATCACGATCGACCTCGGGACCGTGGAGCGCGCCGACGGCGTACACTACTTCGCGGTGTGCTGCGGCGCGGGCTTCGACGCGACCCTGATGCAGCGGACCGACACGGCGAGCAAACGGCGCTGGCGCCGCGCGGCATACGTGCGGGCGGCGCTGACGTCCCTGCCCGGCGTCGCCAGCGCGCCGGTGCGCGTGACCGTCGACGGCGTGGAGACCGTGCTCGATGCCGCCATGGTGCTGGTGTGCAACTGCGCCGATCTCATGCCGCCGTTCCTGCGCGTGCACGCCGACATCCGTCCCGACGACGGCGTGCTCGACGTCGCCGTGCTGCGGGCGACGGGCGCGTGGCAGAGCATCACCGCGTTCATCGAGCTGCTGTTCGGCGGCGGACCGAGCCAGGTGTGGCGCGGCCGGGGCCGCACGATTGGGGTCACGATGGACAACGGTCTCATGCCGGCGCAGCTCGACGGCGAGCTGATCGGGACGACGCCGCTCGAGGCCCAGGCCCTCCCCGGCGCCCTGCGCGTGCTCGTCGATCCACACGATCTGCCGCGCAATCTCACGCGGCCGGCCTCATGACCGAGCGCGTCCTGGTCGTCACCGGCGACGAAGCGCTGGTCCGCGCCGTGGCGGGGCTCGCCGCAGGCACCGAGCTGGTACGCGAGCGCGACGGTCCCGGAGGCCTCGTGGCCTGCGAAGGGACGCGGCCCGACGTGGTGATCTGGGACGAAGAGGTCCTGGGTCCAGTGGCGGCCGTGGCGCAGCTCGTGGCGTCGGGAGCGGGTGTGGTGGTCGTGGTGGGACGGGGCGGCGTGGCGGCCGGGGTGCGCGCCCTGCGGGAGGGCGCCGAACAATTCGTGGTGCGCCCGCTCGACCCCGAGCACCTGGCGCTGGCGGTGGCGCGGGCGTCCGAGGCGCGTCGCTGGCGGCGCGTCGCCACCCAGGAGCCGCCCTACCGGCCGCGCACCCTGGACGATGTGGAACGCGACCAGATCGAGCGGACGTTACGTCATCATGCCGGCAATCGGACGCACGCGGCCCGGGACCTCGGGATATCGCGGGCGACGCTGATCAATAAGATTAGAGCGTACGCCCTGGACCTGTGAGGCGGGTATGGAGAAGCCGGAGCTGAAAGAGCACGACGGGATGACGTGTCGCTCCTGCGGCAACGAGGAGCGGGCGTCGGAGGGTTATCCCTGCTCGGATTGTGGAACGTTCATCTGTCTGATTTGCACCTTCCGGGGGGTCACGCGCTGCAAGGCGTGTGAGGAAAAGGCCAAGGCCGCGTCGCGCGCCTAGCCGCGGCGCTGGTCGATG
>DATLWA010000005.1:0-7014 GCA_035576905.1 Gemmatimonadales bacterium | reverse complement strand
ACCGGCTGTGTGGTCTCGGTGACCGACGGGATGACGCCGCCGGCAAGCGAACCAGTGCCGGCCGTGAGGTTCTGCACGAACCCACTCACGCCGTGGAACACCGACTTGAAGTACTGTACGCCGGCGCTCGTGTTGGATGTCATCGTCGGCGTCAGCACGAACGATGCCTCAGCGTCGACGTTCCCGGTCCAGGTGTAGACCTGGAACGGATTCGAGGAGCGGCTGCCGGCGTTCGCCGTGCCGCTGAACGCGGCGGGGATGGCTCCGGGAACCAGCGTCTTGCTGTCCTGGCGGCTCAAGAAATCGACGCCGGTCACCGCATGCAGCGACAGCCAGTCGGCCGCACGGTAGTTCCCCTGGAACCCGCCGATGAAGCGGTCGATGATCTGGTACGTCTGGATCGAGAAGCTCTGGGCCGGCGTCAGGAAGCCGTAGCCCTGGTTAATGGTGTCCGCCCGGCCCAGGAAGCCGCTCGAAACCACCCCGAAACTGTTGTTGTCGTTCTCGGGCAGCCGCAGCTTGCCGGACGTATAGCCGGCGCGCGTCGAGAAGTCGAACTTCGCGCCCGCCTGCTGATGGATGTTCGCGAGCAAACTGAACTGACGCTGGGTATTCACCCGGTAGACGCCCAGCTCATCATTCCAGTGCGTGGACAGGTAGTAGGTCGTCTGCTCGGTGCCGCCCGACGCCGCCACGCCGTACTCCTGGCGGTGGCCGGTGCGGAACGGGCTGTTCACTTCCAATGGGTTGAAGCTCAGCACGTTGGCCTGAACGCAGGGCGCCGGAGTCACTCGGACTGAGGCGACCAGGGTGCAGGTGGCGCCGGTGGACGTCACGCCCCGGTAGTTCGCCGGATAGGTGGTGACGTCGTTCAACTCCCCGCCCTCGGCGTACACATCCCAATGGATCGGGCCGGGCTTCCCCTGCTTGGTTCGGAATTGGATCACGCCGTTGGCCGCGTCCGTGCCGAACAGCACGTTGGCCGACGGACCGCCCGCGACCTGTACGGACTCGAGATCGTTGGGGTTGATGTCGTTGATGCGCGACGGCTGCTGACCGCCCACGCCCACTGATATGGAGCCCGAGCCGCTCTCCACGCGGACCCCGTCGACGTACAGCACGGGATCATTGGACAACGAAAGGCTGTTGGAGCCGCGGATGCGGATGCGCGTGCCGCTGCCTGTCGTGCCGCCCGCGTCCTGCACGGTCACGCCCGGGATGCGGGCGTTCAGCAGGTCGGACATGTCGGTCGGGGCGGCCTTGGCGGCGATGTCCGCCGCGTCGGCCCGGTGAATCGCGTTGGGCTGCTGGCGCTGCATCTCCTGGCCCGTCGCAGTGACCACCACCGCATCGAGCCCGATGGGCGCGAACAGCAGGGTGAAGTCTACGGTCGCGGTCTCGCCTGCCTGCACCGAGACCGTCTTGATCGTCGGCTTGTAGCCGATGTACTCGACCCGGATGGTGACCTGACCGGGTGCCACGTTGTCGAGACGGAACCGCCCTTGCTGATCCGTGAGCGTCCGCTGGGTCGTGCCGCCGACGAAAACCTTCGCCTGCACGACGGGCTGGTGCGACGACGAATCGGTCACGCGCCCCGTCACGGCCGTCTGCTGCGCCAGTGCCGTACCGGCCCCGGCGAGCAACGCGACCAGCGCCAGAGCGCCGACCTTGTTCCGAATGTCTACACGTTCCATGGTACCCTCACACCTGAGAAGTAAGGGATGCGTTGACGACTCGAACGATGGACAGCGAATGCAACCGGTCGAAGCCGGCTTACCGCCGAGTACATCGCGGGGAACGACAATGTCGGAAGGGACTCCGAGTACACCGGACGAGGGAAGCGAGCATGCGGTACCCTCCTTTGCGGGACGATAAACAACCCGAACGGCAAGACTGCAAGCGCGCCATGGGACCGGCGCGACACCGTGCGCAAAGTCAGGTGCTACATGCCAATTCTGCGCCTTGGCGGACTGCCTCGCAAGGGCAACCGGGGGGCCTCATGATGTCAGGAATCCATGAAGCAAACCCCCTGTTTCTATTTGGAGAAGTCCACCCGCGGCGGCTGTGCGGCTTCGGGACTCGACAGATCGAAGTACGCCCGCGCCTTCCTGCCGGTGAACTTGGCCGTCAGCAATTGGGGAAAGCGACGGATGTACGCGTTGTAGCGGTTCACCGCCTCGTTGTAGTCCTGCCGGGCCACCGCGATGCGGTTCTCGGTCCCCTCGAGCTGGTCCTGCAGGGCGCGGAAATTCTCGTTCGACTTGAGCTGGGGGTAGTTCTCCGCGATGGCGATCAGCCGCCCCAACGGCGCCGTCAACGCCCGGTTGGCGTCGGCCATCTGCTGCAAGTCGCCCGACTGCACCGCCCCGGCCAGCTTGGCCCGCGCGTCCGCCACGGCGATGAAGATGGTCTGCTCCTGCTTGGCGTAGCCCCGGACCGTCTCCACCAGGTTGGGGATCAGGTCGGCGCGCCGCTGCAGCTGCACCTTGATCTGCGATTCCGCCGCGTTGACCTGTTCGTCGTAGGTCTGGATCGTGTTGTACCCGCACCCCGCGACCAGCGCCACCGCCGCGAGCGCGAGCCACCGCTTGAACGCGTTCATGGGTCTCCCTGTGTGAGTCACTCAGCCCAACCGGTCCACAAATTCCACCGTCCGCGCGAGCGCCGTAAGATAGGCCGCGGCGCGCGGGTCCCGCTCGGTGAGCCGCACCGGCTCCCCGCCCTGCGCGTGCATCACGAAGGCGTCGACCGCCGCCGGCGGGAAGCCGATCGCCCCCGCGGCCGCCCGCACCAGGGCATCGGCCGCGGCGGGTGCGTCCTTGCCCGTGAGCCGCAGCACGGCGCGCAACATCGTGAGAAACCCGCTCACACTCGCGGTGAACACGGCCGTGAGGCGTGCCGGGTCGCGCGCGAATGCCGCGTAGGACTGGCGCAGCCGCACCAGCTTGCCGCGCAGCTCGTGCTCCAGCTGGCGCCGCACGTCGGCGGGGCGCACCGCCAGGCCGCCCCACGGATCACCGCCGGCGACCACGCGGTGCGCGGCGCGGATGTCCTCGTATTCGACGGCGAACACGTCGGCGGAATCGCGCCACTCGGCATGCGTAAACACGAGCGGCGCGGGATGTCCCGCCTTGAGCCAAGGGCTGAGCGGCCGCTCCAGCGCCTGGAACAGCGACTCGTCGGCGCGATCGCAGATCAACAGGGTGTTGACGTCGGAGCGCCCCGCGACGTGGCCGCCGCGCACGGCGGAGCCGTACAGCACGAGCGACACCAGCCGCTGGCCCAGGGCCGCCGCCACGCCGCGTCCGAAATCCTCTACGGTGATCGCCGCCATCTCCTAGAACCTCCCGCCGGCGCCGCCGCCGGAGAATCCGCCGCCGCCGCCGAATCCGCCGAATCCACCTGAGAATCCGCCCCCGCCACCGCCACCACCTCCCCAACCTCCCCAGCGACCACCGCCCCAGAAAATCGGCCCCACGCCCCAACGCCGCCGCCCGCGCATGCGGGAGATGAGCGAGATGAGGAAGATGACGAGAAAGATTAGAATCGGCAGCGGGATCGGGAAGCCGGTGAATCCCCGGTCCGCGACGGGCTCCGGCGCGCCGGTGATCGTCACGTGGAACTCGTCCGCGATCGCGCGCACCACCTGTCCCGCGCCCGTTTCCAGTCCGCCGCTGTAATCCTCCTGCGACAATGCCGGCAGCATCGCGTCGCGAATGCGGCCCACGCGCGCGTCGGTGAGAAAGCCCTCGGCGCCTCGGCCCGTGGCGATGAACACGTCGCCGGTGCCGGGCTGGTGGTCTTTGCGCGGCACCAACAGGATCACCACGCCCAGGTTCTTGGCCGAGTCTCCCGCTTCTCCGGCACGCCCGAGTTTCCATTCGCGGCCGATCTGCACGGCGACGTCCGCGGCCGAGCGGCCGCCGAGGTCGGCCAGCGTCACGACCGCGACGTCGGCTCCGGTCTTCTGGTGCAGCTCGGTGATGAGCGCGGTCATGCGGGCCGCGGTGGCGGGATCGATCACGCCGGCGAAGTCGTTGACGTAGCCCGTGGGAGCGGGGATCTGGATCTGCAGCAGCGCAAGGAGGAGGACCGCGGGCACGGGCATGGGCACGAGCGTACGCTAATCGGCTGGGGCGGGTGTCACCACTGGCCACGACGCACGACGCCCCGGGCTCCCGAAACGGGAACCCGGGGCGCGGGCTTACGGATGCGGGGCCGGCCGGGCTACGGCGCGCACTTCCCCTTGTTGTGGGCAGCGCCCATCGGCACGCCCAGGGGGGCGGACAGCGCGAGAGTCGGGCTCAGGATGGCTGGGTTACCACCCTTCGGCCCGAGGCGGATCTGCAGCCGGTCGTAGATCGGCAGGATGCTCGTGTCGGGCGGGGTTCCCACGATCGTGCCGATCTTGCACCAGGCGGCATAGGTGCCCGGGTCCGTGGCGAACGTCGCCTCGGTAATTTCGACGCCGGACAGCGGCGGCGTGGTCATGACATCCGCGTCCTTCAGGGACACGTAGTCGGGCGCCGGGCCGTTCAGGCCACCGGCGTTCAGGTGGACCGACGTGTCGGTACTGTTGGTCAACCACGCCTCGTACTGGTAGCCGAGCGGCGGCCGCGACAGGCGGCTCAACGCCTGCACCAGTTGGGTACCGAAGAATCCACCCGTCCCGGACCCGCCGGCGCCGTACACCATCGAGTCGGCGGCGCCATTGTCGAACGAGCCGAACTTCAAGCTCCCCGAGAGCACGGCCGCGGCGCCCGACGGCTTGGGATTCGTAATCTTGCCCCACAACGGCTCTGACGGCTGGGTTGGGATGGCCGTCGCGCCACTGGTCGGCTGCACGACCAGTACCACGCGGTTCCACGTCTGGGATCCTAGAGTTCCCAGCGCACCCTCGAAGCGAGCCCCATTCTGGCCTGCAATGAGATTGAATTCGCCCGCACTCGCTACGGTATCCTTCGCGACGCCATTGCTGAGCCGGATGACACGCCCGGTGAGCCGGCCGGTGTTGGCGCCGGCCGTGTTCGTGACCCACACCTGGTAGGCGCCGGACGACAGCGGCTTCAGCAGGTTGAACGTCACCTTGACCGAATCGAGGCTCGACGTGGAGCCGGGCAGCGGACCGAGCAACGCACCGGAAAGCTGCGTCGTGGGCGTGGGGGCGTAGCTGTTGTTCACGACGGTCCCGTTGGCGTTGAGCAGCGGGCCAATCTGGACGCGAAAGACCGGCCGGGCGTAGTTGGGCGTGCTGTCCGCCAGCGCTTCCCAGACCACGAAGAAGTTATACTGGACGGCACTGAACGCTGTGTTGTTGTTCGCCGGGATGGGGCTCTTATTGCCGGCGTAGGATGCGTCGACCCAGACCCCGTCGGTATCGCACACGGTCTGGTCGATCTGCACAGCCCCGCCTGCCGAGGCGCCGCCGCCGAGCATGTACGGATTGAAGCCCGCCTTCGCCTGGATCACGTTGACCGAGCCGCAGTTCGTGGTGAAGACGGCGTCGCTCTTCTTACCCCCGAGGACCGACGTGTTGGGATACAACACGAGGCTGTCGGGGCTGGTCACCGATCCGTTCAAGAGGACATCCGATCCATCGAGCGCGCCACGCTGCACCACCGCGTACCGCGCCAGCCCCGACACGTAGCGCAGCGGGTCTGTAGTCCCGGTGACGTAGTGCCAGAATTCCCACACGCGGTTGCCCGTGCCGTTGCCGGGGTGGCCAGCGCGGACGATGTAGGTGGTGGGCCCACCGCAGCCGGCGTCGCCAATGGCCGTGCCGCTCACCACCGCCGGGAGGAACGCATTGGGCGGAGTATAGGGCACTGAAGCGTTCCCCGCCTCGAAGATCAGCGGCTGGCTGCCGTAGCAGCCCGTCGGATCCGGGATCAAGAAGGGGGGATTGGTCGTGGCACGTGCGAACGCGTCGGCCACCGACGTGTCGAACGGACCGGACGCGATGTAGGTCACGCTCTGAGTGCCGTTCAGGAACCCGGCCGGCGTCGCCGAGAGCGTGATGATCGCAATGGTGTCTTCGCCGTTCTGACTCACCGGCGTCGTCACCGGGTCGTCGTGCGTGCAAGCCACGGCGAGGGCCGCGAGCGCACCGCACGAGATCACAAGACGCTGCAGTCGCATAGAGATCGCTCCTCCAGGCTATTGGCCGCCGCCGGCCGGGGTAAACGCGAATCCCAGCGCCAGGCGCAGGTTGTGGGTCAGGCTCGGCTTGGGCCACAGCACGCCGTCCGGGTTCGACAGCGGGAACGTATTGTTCTGAAAGGCCGGGGCGACCGGGTCGAGCAGCTCCCGGTCGAAGTTCGACCACATGAAGTCGGTGATGTCGAGGCGCAGCGCCACGCCGCTTTTCAGTCCGTAGCGCACCCCGCCACCCAGCGCGAATTCGGCGCCTGAGAATGAGTGGACCGAATTGCTCTTCTGGACGTCCGGGTAGAGGGTATGCCGCCCGAACCCACCCTTGATGTATGGATCGAGGGAGCCGCCCACGGGAAGGGCCAGCTCGGCCCCGATGCCGTAGTTGAACACGGTCACCCGCTGCGACACGGCCCAGAGCTCGTAGTTCGACCCGGACCGGAACAACGCGTACTTGAAGTAGTCGGGGCTGGTGGTCACCCGCGAGCCGCCCACGTAGAGACCCAGCTGCAGGCTGGACCGCACCCGGTACATCGCGTCGAGGCCGGCCCACGGCCACAGCTTGGTGGACAGCCCCGAGGCGGTCGACGAGAGCGACGTGGTGCGGTCGAACCGCATCATCGCCACCGACGGAGTCACGCGCCACTTGCCGGTTTGCTGTCCGGCGAGGGCCCCGGCGCCGCCGAGCGCGACCAACGAGGCGAGGAAGACGTGCTTGGTCATGCGTCGATCCTTTCGCGGCTCAGAAGCCCAGCTCGAGGGAGAAGACCTGGATGTTTTGGAGGTCGGCCATGTTGGTGTACGCGTAGTCGAAGCTGAAGCGTCGGCCACCAGCGATCGGCAGCTTCACGCCCGCGCCGTAGG
>DATLWA010000004.1:0-3636 GCA_035576905.1 Gemmatimonadales bacterium | reverse complement strand
CGCCCGACGAAGACGTGCACACGCTCGTGGAGCGCCTGCTCTATGAAGAAGTCGGCGCGGTGGCCGGCAAGCTGCACACCGGCCGCTCGCGCAACGATCAATGCGCCACCGACCTGCGACTCTGGACGCTGGACGCGCTCGATCAACTAGACGCTGATATCGCGGTCCTTGGTCGCACTCTGGTCGGCCGAGCCCAGGACGGCGTCGAGCTCATCCTGCCGGGCTACACTCACGGCCAGCGCGCCCAGCCGGTGCGCTGGGCGTACGTCTTACTCGCCCACGCGTGGCCGCTGGTGCGCGACCGCCAGCGTCTCGCCGATGCGCGCCGCCGCGTCGCCGAGCTGCCGTTGGGGTCGGGGGCGCTCGCGGGATCGGGCTTCGCCGTCGACCGGGTGCTCCTCAAAGAGGCGCTCGGTCTCCGCTCGATCTCCGCGAACGCCCTCGATGTCACCGGCGACCGCGACTTCGTGGCCGAAGTGCTCTTCGCCATGGCGCTCATCGGGACGCACCTGTCGCGCCTCTCGGCCGAGCTGATCACGTACGCCAGCGCCGAGTTCGGATTCGTAAGGCTGTCTGACGGCTTCAGCACGGGCTCGAGCCTGATGCCGCAGAAGCGTAACCCAGACGTGTTCGAGCTGGCGCGCGCCAAGTCGGGGCGCTTGTTGGGCGACCTCGTGGCGCTGCTCGCCACGCTCAAGGGGCTGCCCGCGGGTTATCAGAAAGACCTGCAGGAAGACAAAGCCCTGCTGTTCGACGCGTTCGACACGCTCACGCTGGTGCTGCCGGCGGTGAGCGGCGCGATCGCGTCGCTCACGCCCGACGGCGCGCGCATGGCGGCGGCGCTCGACGCTTCGCTGCGCGCGACCGATCTCGCCGATCTGCTGGTCGAGGCGGGCGTGCCGTTCCGCGAGAGCCACGGCCTCGTGGGCAAGCTGGTGCGCGCGGCGGAGCAGGCGGGTGTGGCGCTCGACCGCGTGCCGCTGGCCGTCGCCGCCGCCATCCACCCCGCCCTCGGCGCGGCGCTGTCGCAGCTGGGGACGTGGGAGACCAGTGTCGAAGGCCGGGCCACCCCCGGCGGGTCGTCGCGTAAGTCGGTGGCGGATCAGATCGACGAGCTGCGGAAGGCCTTCACTCCCCTGATGCCGTAACATCAGCCGCGGCGCGCTCTTGCCCGGCTTTCCCCCGCTGAGTACCATTTTGGGGCCATGCGTTGCCTCGCACTGAATGCATCGTTCGAGCCCCTCACCATGGTACCGGTGCGGCGGGCTTTGCGGCTGGTCATCGACGGGAAGGCGGAGATCGTCGAGGCCGACGGCGGCGCCGTGGTGCGCTCCGAGCGGCTGCAGATCCCCCGGCCCGCGGTCATCCGGCTGGTTAAACTCGTGCACGTCCCGCGGCGCTTCCGGCGCCAGGTGACGAACACGTTCCTGTTCGCCCGCGACAACTACCGCTGCCAGTTCTGCGGCCGCCACCAGGTCGAGCTGCGTCATCGCGAGTGCCTCACGCGCGACCACCTGGTCCCGCTGTCGCGCGGCGGCAGCAACGCGTGGAACAACGTGCTCACGGCGTGCAGCACCTGCAACACGCGTAAGGGCAACCTGCTGCCGAAGGAAGTGGGGATGCACCCGCTGCGGGCGCCGTTCGAGCCGCACTTCGTGCACCTCTCGTGGGCGGTCCGCCGGCTCACGACCATCCAGTCGAAGTACATCCGCCTGTTCTACGGGGCGGACGTTCTCGCGACCCTCGAAGCGTTGTGACCGGCCGCACCCCGTGGATCATCGCGGGCGCGGCCGTCATCGCGCTGCTCGCGGTGGTGACGGTCACGCGCCGAGGGGAAGCCGTCGTCCACCCCGATCCGCGCCCCGGCGTCAACGCCGACCAGGTGATGCCCGACGGGATGCTGATGGGCGGGCCCGGCGTGCGGGAGGCCTATGCGGCGGCGCGCGCCGTGCCGGGCACGCTGGATGGTCTCTACTGTCACTGCGACTGCTCCAAGCACTTCGGCCACCGCTCGCTGCTCACCTGCTTCGAATCGGATCACGGCTCGCAGTGCGATATCTGCATGGGCGAGGCCGTGCTCGCCCAACAGCTCGCCGCGCAGGGCAACTCGCTGCAGCAGATCCGCAAGACGATCGACGCGCGTTTCGCGCGCTGAGTCTCTAGGTCGGATAGCGGAATTGTGTGGACCGCGTCTCCAGCGTGAGACGCGGCAGGCCGGCGATGCGCACCAGCACCCGTTGCACGCCGCGCGCCAGCGCGTCACCCACGTTGCCGTCGCCCGAGACGGCCGGCGAGACCTCTCCCTTGAGCCAGTGCGTCAGCTCTTCCAGGTCGGTGTCGTTGAGGGTCGTCACTTCCAGCCGGCAGAAATAGTAGAACCGCCCGCTCGAGCGGGGGAACAGCTGCACGCGGTAGGCGACGTCGAGCGCGCGCTCGAGATCCTCCGCGGTGGCGTAGCGCGTGACGGCGCCGCCCGAGCGGATCAGCACGAAGTCGTCCGCCAGGGGATCGTGGCGCGCGACCGCGTCCCACGTCGCCTCGCGCATGAACTGATCGAACCAGTTGGACCGGTCGCGCCACAGCTCCAGGCGGTAGTGCAGGCGCAGCGGGAACCCCGAGCGCATCAGCTCCACGAAGCGGCCGTCGGCGAGCAGGGACGTGAGCTGCACCCGCGGCGTCGAGTCGGGCCGCATGACGGACAAGCCGGGGCTCTGCGCCGCCGCCGCCGCGGCCGCGCCGACCAGCAAGGCTGAGACGAGGAGCCCGCGGCGCAAGCTAGAAGCGATGGTCGAGTCGCAGCGAGAACCGCACCGGCTCGCCGCTCGTCACCGCCTTGCCGACGTACACGCCGAATCCGCCCCAATCGACGCCGAGTCCCAGGTCCGCGATCCAGCTGCCGATGGTGGGCAGCTGGTCCTGGGGGATGTGCCCCGGACCGTTGCCCACGAGCCAGCCCTGGCCCGCGTTGCCGAACACCACCAGGTCCGGCCCCTGCAGGCTGAACAGCGACCGCGGGGTCGTCTCGCGCGGCTCTTCGCTGCGCCCCGGGTTGTACGCCCAATGCAGCGCGATGTGGCCGCGGTACTCGCCTTGCACCAGCAGGATGCGGTCGCACGCCGCCACCGCGCTGCCCGCAAACGTCGGATCGGTGATGTCGCGGTTGCACGCGCTGTGCCGGAAGCCGTAGCCCACCAGCGGATCGGGCCCGCCCAGCGACAGCCGCCGCTGCAGCGGCAGCGGGTTGCCGCCGATCCAGCCGCCCGTGAGAAACCGCAGATTCACGCGCCCCGCGGGGCTGACGCGCGTGTAGCGCCGCACGTCGAAGAACGCGCTGCCGAAGCTGTAGGAGCCGTCGGTGGGAATGGGGCCGCGCACCGCGGCCGGGACGCCCGTCTGCGGGCTCACGTCCTTGCTCTTCGAATTCTCGATGCTGGCGCGCGCGAACCAGCCCGATGTCGGGTCGAAGGCGTCGTTGCGCGTGTCGAGCGTGACGGTGAAGTCGAGCGTCGTGTAATGGCCGTCATCCACCGGAGGATTGGGCCGCCACAGCTGATCGTTGCGAAACACGGTGAACGGATCGCGCGCGGTGACGCTGGTCTGCAGCTCGCGCCGCAGCTCGACGGCCACGTTCAGCGG
>DATLWA010000003.1:0-8258 GCA_035576905.1 Gemmatimonadales bacterium | reverse complement strand
ACCTACATGATGCGCGCGTGATCGCGTCGGTGACGGGGCGGCTCGCCGCGAAAGCGCCGACCGGCGTGGTGATCGAGACGTCGGGCGGCGTGGGCTACAGCCTGATCGTGCCGCTGGGCGTGCTCGAACGGCTGCCGGCCGCGGGTGAAGCGGTGACGCTCGCGACGGAGCTGGTGGTGCGCGAGGACGGCTGGTCGCTCTACGGCTTCTCGGACGACGTCGAGCGACGCTTTTTCCAGCGGCTCACCAGCGTCTCGGGCGTGGGCCCGAAGCTCGCCGTCGCACTGATGTCGGCGTTGGGCGTGGAGCGCGGCGCCAAGGCGATCGTCGAGCGCAATGTGGCGCTGCTCGCGTCGGTGTCGGGCATCGGCAAGAAAACCGCCGAGCGGCTCGCGCTTGAACTCGGCGACAAGCTCGGCGACTTTGTGGGCGGGCCGGCCGCCGCGTTGAGCGGCGCCGCCGAAACGGCGCTCAAGGCGCTGGAGCGCCTGGGCTACCCCACCGCCGAAGCCGACCGGGTGTTGCGGCACGCGCTGGCGGGCGACGGCGGCGGCGACAGCGAAAGTCTGGTGCGGCGCGCCCTGCACCTCCTGACAAACGGATGATCATGTCCCAGACCGCCGAATGGATCTGCACGCGTTGCGGGTCGACCAATCGCAAGCTGGTTCCCGACGGCGCCAAGCGCGCGACCGACGAGTGCCTCACCTGCCACGCCAAGCACGACCTCGAGCCTGAAGCTCGGCCGGTGCGGTGGCGCGCCGTACCCGCGCGGTGAGCCGCACCGAAGTCACCACCCCCGAAGCGCTCCCAGAGGAGCGGCTCACCGACGCGGCGCTGCGCCCCTCGCGCCTGGCGGAGTTCGTGGGCCAGGCCAAGGTCAAAGAGTCCCTGCAGATCGCGATCGACGCGGCCCGGCAGCGCCGCGAACCGCTCGACCACACGCTGTTCTTCGGACCGCCGGGGCTCGGCAAGACGACGCTCGCCTTGCTGATGGCGCACGAGATGGGCGTGAACATCCGCACCACGTCGGGCCCGGTGCTGGAGCGCGCCGGCGATCTGGTCGGCCTGCTCACCGCGCTCAAGCCGGGCGACATCCTCTTTATCGATGAGATCCACCGGCTGCGGCCGGCGCTGGAGGAGTTTCTGTATCCGGCGATGGAAGAATTCCACGTGGACGTGCGCATCGCCGACGGGCCGCACGCGCAGACCATCCCGATGGCGCTGGAACGCTTCACGCTGATCGGCGCCACCACGCGCTTCGGCCTGCTCACACCGCCGATGCGCGCGCGCTTCGGACTGGTCGAGCGGCTGCACTACTACCCGCCCGACGACCTGGTGCAGATCGTGTCCCGCTCGGCGGGCATTCTCGGCGTGCCGGCGGACGCGGCGGGCATCGCGGAAATCGCCCGCCGCAGCCGCGGCACGCCGCGCGTCGCCAACCGGCTGCTCAAGCGGGTGCGCGATTACGCGCAGGTGCGCGCCGCCGGCAAGATCACGGGACCCGTCGCGGCCGACGCGCTGGCGCGGCTCGACGTCGACAAGTTCGGCCTCGACGACATGGACGCGCGCATCCTGCGGGCCATCATCGAGCAGTTCGCGGGCGGGCCGGTCGGTCTCCAGACCATCGGGGCGGCGGTCGGGGAGGATCCGGGCACGTTGGAAGAGGTGTACGAGCCGTTCCTGATGCAGCAGGGCTTCTTGTCGCGCACGCCGCGCGGCCGCGTGGCGACGCCCGCGGCCTACCGGCACTTCGGCTTTTCGCCGCCCGCCGCGGGCGAGCAGCTCAGCCTGCCGTCGGATCCGCCTTCACGATGAAGGTCTGCGTGTAGCTCTGCCCGTTCACCGTGAGCTTGGCGGTGAACGTCCCCGTGAGCCGAGTCGCGCGGCGACCGAAGCCGCCCCCGCCCCCGCCGCTCTGACCAGGCGGCACCGGCGCCACCGGCACCCACAACACGCGATGCATTCCCGCCGCGCCCGAGAACGGCTCCGGCGTGGGGCGCCACAACGGCGACACGTTGGGAATGCCGCGGCGCGCGGGCGGTGACGGCGGGGACGCCACGGTCGAGAATGTGTGCAGGCTCGCCCCGCTCGCGTCGAGGATCTCGAGCGTCACCGGCCCGCTCGCGGCGGCCTTCAGGTAGTAATCGATCACCGCACCTTCGGGCGGATTCTCGGCCCGCGGCTCGTCTTTCTGCAGCGGCGTGCCGTTCTCGTCGCCCTGGATCACGTTGACCGCGTCGGCGGGCTTGAACAGCACCGCGTCGGCCGCGAGCATCGCGTCCGTGATCTGGCGCAGCGGGCTGATGTCGTCGATCACCCAGAAGCCGCGCCCGTGCGTCGCCACGACAAGGTCGTTCTTGTAGACCGCGAAATCGCGCACCGACGTCGCCGGCAGATTGAGCTGCAGCGGCTGCCAGTGATCGCCGTCGTCGAACGAGATGAACGCGCCGCGCTCGGTGCCCGCGAACAGCAGGCCCCTGCGAGCCGGATCCTCTTTCACCACGTGGACGTAAACGCCCGCCGGCAGCCCCGTCGCGATCGCCTGCCACGTCTTGCCCTGGTCGCGCGTGCGATAGATGTAGGGCTCGAAATCCTGCAGCTGGTGCCGGTCCACGCTCGCATACGCGGTGTTGGCGTCGAAGTGCGACGCCTCGATCATCGTCACGCGGCTCCAGGCCGTGAGCGCCGCCGGCGTGACGTTCTGCCACGTCTTGCCGTCATCCGTTGTGACGTGGATGAATCCATCGTCGGTGCCGATCCAGACCGTCGCCGCGGCGAGGGGCGACGGCGCGATCGTATAGATCACACCGCGCTTGCCGTTGCGATCCACCTGCGCCGCGGCCGTGGCGTCGAGATTCGCTGGTGTCCCGGCGTCGGGGCGCGTCAGGTCGCCCGAGATCTGGGACCAGGTCTGCGCGCCGTCCAGCGTCTTGAAGAGGTACTGGTTCGCGAAGTACAGCGCGCGCGGATCGGCCTGCGACAGCACCAGCGGCTCGGTCCAATCCCCGCGCGCCGTCTCGCCCGCGGGCATCTTGGGCGCGGTGGTCCCGGTGACGGGCCGGTTGCGTTCGAGATCGTAGCGCGTGCCGTTGCCGCCGTACACGATGCCCGGATGCAGCGGATCGCCCGCCGTGTAGCCGCTCTCACCGCCCGGGGCGATCGGCTCCCAGTCGCGCTGGGAGATCTCACCGAACTTGCCGCGCGACCGCACCGCCACGGCGCCCGAATCCTGCTGCGCGCCGGTCACCCAGTAGGGATCGCGCGGATCGACCGACACATGATAGATCTGCGCCGTGGGCTGATTGAGCCACGAGCTCCACGTGACCTCGCGCGGATCGAGCGTGCGCGCGTTGCGCGTGATGATGGCGCCCTGATCGCTCGCGACGATCATCGTGTCCGGGTCGTCGGGCGACACCCACGGCTGGTGGTAGTCGTCGCCGCCCGGTGAGCCCCGCAGTACCACCCACGTCTTGCCGCCGTCCATCGTACGGTTCACCGCGACGTTCGGTACGTACACGATGTCGGGGTTTTTCGGATCGACGGTCAGCTTCTCGAAATACCAGCCGCGGCCCCACAGCGCCGTGTCGTTGGACGTGCGTGTCCACGTCGTACCGCCGTCGTCGGAACGGAAGAACCCGCCCTGCATCGGCACCGGCGGTGCGCCGCGACCGCCGCCACCAGCCGGAGCGGCAGGCGCCGCCGCTGCCGGTGCCGCACCCGGCTCGGGCACCAGGCAATCCACCACCGCATACACGCGCTTGGGATTGCTCGCCGCGATGGCGATGCCGCAGCGACCGATGCCGTCGGCCGGCAAACCTGCCGTGAGCTGCTTCCAGGTGTCGCCGCCGTCGACCGACTTGTAGATCCCGCCGCCCGGGCCGTTGGTCGGCGCGTAGGTGAACCACGGCGGCCGGCGCGTGTTCCACAGGCACGCGAACACCACGCGCGGATTGGTGGGATCGATCGCCACGTCCACCGCGCCAACATCGGCGTTGTGATACAACACTTTCTGCCACGTCTTGCCGCCGTCTCTCGACCGGTACACGCCGCGCTCCGGGTTGGCGGCGTAGAGATGGCCGATCGCCGCCACGAACAGCACGTCGGGATTCCTGGGGTCGACGGCGATCTTGCCGATGTGCTGCGTGGCGTCGAGGCCCAGGTGCGTCCAGGTTTTCCCCGCGTCGTTGGAGCGATAGACGCCGTTGCCGAAGCCCACCGAGTCACGCAGCGTCGATTCGCCGCTGCCGACGTACACGACGTCGGGCGCGGACGGCGCCACGGCGATGGCGCCGATGGAGGGAACCGGCTGTCCGTCAAACACCGGCTCCCAAACTCGGCCGCCGTCGATCGTCTTCCATACACCGCCGTTCACCGCGCCGAAGTAGAACTCCTCGGGCCGACCCGGCACGCCGGTCGCCGCCGCCACGCGGCCGCCGCGGAATGGGCCGAGCATGCGCCACGTGAGGCCGGAGTAAAGCGCCGCGGGCGGCTGGGCGGCGAGCGATGGAAACCGCGGCAGCTTGAGCCAGGGGACGACGAGCGCCGCAGCGCCGGCCTGTCCGGCGATGACGAGGAAGTCGCGACGGGGAATGTCGGTGCGTCGAGGGGTCATGCCGCATAAGTTTACCCTCACCCGTGCTCTTGACCAGCGCCTTCGACTACTCGCTCCCGCCGGACCGCATCGCCCAAGAGCCGCTCGCCGATCGCGCCGCGAGCCGGCTGTTGGTGCTCGAGCGCGACAGCGGCCGCGTCAGCCATCGTCACTTTCCGCAACTGCTCGACCTGATCGCGCCCGAGGACGTGTTGGTCCTCAACGTGTCGCGCGTGATCCCAGCCCGCCTGCTCGGCACGCGCGAGGGCGGGCAGCCGGCGGAGCTGCTGCTGGTGCGAGAGGCGGGCGACGGCTCGTGGCTGGCCCTGGCGCACCCGGGCGGCAAGCTCAAACCGGGGCGGCGGGTGCGTTTTGGGCCGGACAGCGTGGCGGAAATCGAGGAAGTCTTGGGCGGCGGATTGCGGCGCGTGCGCTTTGTGGGCGACCTCGACGCGCGCGCCACGCTGGCCAAGTACGGCGCGGTGCCCCTGCCACCCTACATTCGCCGCGCGCCCACGCCGGCCGACGTCGAGCGCTACCAGACCGTGTACGCCAAGGACGACGGCAGCGTCGCGGCGCCCACGGCGGGCCTGCACTTCACGCCGGCGCTGCTCGACGCTATAAGAAGGAAGGGAGCGGCGGTGGCGGAGCTGGACCTGCACGTGGGACCGGGGACGTTCAAACCCGTGGAAGACGAGGACCTCACGCGACATCAGATGCACGCCGAGGCTTACGCCATCAGCGATGCGTCGGCCCGCACGATCAACGAGCGCCGCACCGCCGGTGGACGCGTGTGGGCGGTGGGAACCACCACCGTGCGCACACTCGAAACCGTGACCGACGACGGCGGGCGCGTGCACGCAGGCGCCGGTGAGACCGCCGTGTTCATTCACCCGCCCTATCGCTTCAAGGGTGTCGATCGTCTGGTGACCAACTTCCACCTGCCGCGCTCGACACTGCTGATGCTGGTGTGCGCGTTCGGAGGCTACGAGCACGTGATGGCGGCGTACGCGGAAGCGGTGCGCGATAATTACCGCTTCTACAGTTATGGCGACGCGATGGCGGTGGTGTAGTGTTCGAATTCTCTTTGCAAGGAGCCTCCGGCGCCGCGCGCGCGGGCACGCTCACCCTGCCTCACGGCACGGTCGAGACGCCGTGCTTCATGCCGGTCGGCACCCAGGGCACCGTGCGCGCGCTGTCACCCGGCGACTTGAAGGCCGTGGGCGCGCAGATCGTCCTCGCCAATACGTACCATCTGCACGTGCGCCCGGGTGAGGACGTGGTGGCGAAACTGGGCGGCCTGCACCACTTCATGGCGTGGGACCGGCCGCTGCTCACCGACTCGGGCGGTTTCCAGGTGTTCTCGCTGGCGTCGTTCCGGCGCGTGGACGACGACGGCGTCGAGTTCACGAGTCACGTGGACGGCGCCAAGCGCTATCTCACACCCGAGCGGGCCACCGAAATCCAGTGGACCCTGGGCGCCGACATCGCCATGGCGTTCGACCACGTCGCCCCCGGTGCCGCGGACGAAGCGACATCGCGGGACGCCCTCGAGCGGACGCTGCGGTGGCTGCAACGGTGTGCGGAAAAGCATCGGCAACTTGGCGTCTTGGCGTCTGGCAACCAGTCGTTATGGCCGATCTTGCAAGGCGGCACCCATCCCGCCCTGCGCCTGGAAGGTCTCAAGCGTATCCTCGACCTCGGGAGCTGGACCGGCCTCGCAATCGGCGGCTTGTCCGTGGGCGAAACCAAGCCCCTGATGTACCAAGTCCTCGAGACCATCGAGCCCGCGCTGCCGCGGGCGTTGCCCCGTTATCTTATGGGCGTGGGGTTCCCCGAGGACCTCGTGGCGGCCGTGGAGCGCGGCGTGGACTTATTCGACTGCGTGGCGCCCACGCGCAACGGCCGCAACGGCTCGGCGTACACGCCGGACGGGGCCATCAACATCCGGAATGCCGGGTTCCGGGAAGACACGGGCCCACTCGACCCCACGTGCGACTGCGAGACGTGCCGGGAGTACAGTCGCGGCTATCTGCGGCACTTGTTCACCGCCGACGAGCTGCTGGGATTGCGATTGCTGTCGCTGCACAACGTGCGGTTCCTGATCCGGCTCGCCGGCGACATGCGCCGGGCGATCCGGACGAGCGATTTCCCGCGGTGGGCCGCCGACTGGCGCCGCCGCTACACCAGAACGGACGCGACTTGACCATGCCTGCTTCGCTTTGGCTCGCGCTGCAACAGCCCGCCAGCCCCGCTGCCAAGGGCGGCGCTCCCGTGTGGTGGTGGCCCGTCGAGATCGGGCTGATCATCGCCATCTTTTACTTCGTGATGATCCGGCCGCAGCGCCGCCAGCAGGAAGCGCAGCGCCAGCTGCTGTCGTCGGTGCAAAAAGGCGATCAGGTCGTGACGGCGAGCGGCATCGTGGGCGAGGTCGTCTACTTGAAAGACGATCAGGTTACGATCCGCTCGGGTGAGACCAAGCTCGTCGTACTGAAGACCGCCATCGCCCAGATCACCAACCGGGCGCCCGCGGAGGCCAAGGCGTCGTGACGGTCCGCGCGCTCCACCTGCTCGGCTCCCCGGTGCTGCGCCAGAAGGCGGAGCCCGTGGCGCGGGTGGACGATGACGCCCGCCGGCTCGTGGAGGACCTGTTCGAGACGATGCGCGCCGCCAAGGGCGTGGGACTCGCGGCAAACCAAGTGGGCGTGGCAAAGCGCGTGGCCGTCGTAGACGTCGGTGAAGATCACCCGCCGCCGCTCGTGTTGATCAATCCCCGCATCCTCGAGCGCTCCGACGAGCTGGAGACCGCCGAGGAGGGCTGCCTCTCGATCCCCGAGATCTTCGGCGACGTCGAGCGGCCGCTGCGCGTGCTGGTCGAAGCGCTCGACGCCCAGGGCAAAGTGTTTCGCGCCGACGTGACGGGCTACAAAGCGCGCGCCGTGCAGCACGAGATCGATCATCTGGACGGCATTCTCTTTCTCGATCACTTGAGCGCCGTGAAGCGCGCGTTGCTCGTCGCCAAGTGGAAGAAGGCCCGCAAGGGCAAGAAAGGCCACATCAAGGAGGTCACGCCGGAGCCGGCGGGCGAGCTGTAGTGCGCGTCGTCTTCTTCGGCACGCCCGACTTCGCCGTCCCCTCGCTGCTGGCGCTGATCGGCGAAGGCTTCGACGTCGTGGCCGCCGTCACCCAACCCGACAAGCCGCAGGGCCGCTCCCGCTCCACGCTCGTGGCGCCGCCGGTGAAAATCGCGGCGCAGGCCGAAGACGTTGCGGTGCTGCAACCGGAGCGTCCCACCG
This sequence comes from Gemmatimonadales bacterium, assembly GCA_035576905.1. GTDB lineage: Bacteria > Gemmatimonadota > Gemmatimonadetes > Gemmatimonadales > GWC2-71-9 > DATLWA01. The sequence goes on along the minus strand of DATLWA010000003.1, from coordinate 371 downwards.
GCGCGGAGTTCTATCGGACCATCACGGACCTGGCGCCCGACATCGGCGTCGTCGTCGCCTACGGTCACATCCTCAAGCCCGATCTGCTTGCCATTCCCGCCCGCGGCATGGTCAACGTGCATCCGTCGCTGTTGCCCGAGCTGCGCGGCGCGGCGCCGGTCGAGTGGGCGATTCTCAACGGGCTCGAGAAGACCGGCGTCACCATCATGCAGATGGCGGCAGGCCTCGACTCCGGACCGATCCTGCACCAGATCCCGCACCGCGTTCCCGCCGACGTCACGGGCGGCGAGCTGTCGGAGCACCTGGCCGAGATGGGCGCGCAGGCGCTGGTCGAGGCGCTGGAGCTGCTCGAAGCCGACATGCTCAAACCC
>DATLWA010000002.1:0-10272 GCA_035576905.1 Gemmatimonadales bacterium | reverse complement strand
ATTGCGGCGCCACACACGCACCGAGTTCGCGAAGATCAGGACTTTGCCGCCGTCGGCGGAGAAGTGATAGTCCTCGATTGCGATCGGCGCCGTGGCGCCCGGCGGCACGAGGTCGGTGCCCGCGATCACGAGCGTGCGCGTGCCGGTCGCCGCATCCACACGGTACAGACTGGTGTGGCCGGACGCGTCGGCTTCCGTCGTCGTGAAGTACGCACCCTGATCGGCCCATTGGACGGGGACCAAGTCGGGGGCGAAGTCGCTCGTGCCCCAGACGCGGTGGACATCGAGCGGGCCGTGTTGCGCGGTGAGCGGCAGAGCGGCGACGGCGAGCAGCGTCGCGGCGCGAGCGAAATGGGAAGTGGCGTTCATGCGAAAAAAGTAGTCGCGCCTTGAATTCCCGTTGGGGGCGGGCTAGACTTCGATGCACACCTACTGAGAATCATTCTCATCCATCGTAACTGTCTCATCGGATTGGGGTTGGTCGCCTGCCTCACCACGACGCTCGGGGGGCAGGCGACTGATTCTTTGTCCGCGGCGCGGCGCGTCGTGGCGGCCGCCGCCTTGGCGGCGAAAGAGTATCGCGGCGGCGTGGCGCCGCACGGCGGCAGCGTCACCGCCGCGGCCGAAGTCGATGAAGCCAAGCAGTTCATCGATCAGGCGAAGCTGGACGTCCCGAACCTGCCGCGCGCCGTGCGGGCCGCCGCCGACTCCGGGCTCACCGCGCTCGCCGCCGCGCTCGGTCGCACCGCGGACCCCGATTCGATCGACCGTTGGGCCGACGCACTGGGTATGCGCATCGCGGCCGCGGTGGGCGGCAAGCTCGAGCGCATGCCCACGCGGCCGCCGTCGCTGGAGCGCGGCCGCGCGGTGTTCACCGAGCAGTGCACCGCCTGCCACGGCGCCGCGGGCCACGGCGACGGCCCCAAGGCCGCGCACCTCGAAGGCCCGCACCCCGCCGACCTCGCCGACCCCAGGGCGATGAGCGGCCTCGCCCCGCTCGACATCTACCGCAAAGTCACGATCGGCGTGGCCGGCACCGCCATGCCGCAGTTCGAGGAGACGCTGTCCGAAGAGGACCGCTGGGCGGTGACGGCGTACGTCGCGACGCTGCAGTACGGCGGCTCCGCCACCGCGGCGACGTTCGCGGCGGTGCGCCGCCAGCTCGACTCCGCCGTGGCGCAGCGCGCCGACAAGACCGTGTTCGACGCGTACCTCACGTTCGAGCAGGTCGAAACCGATCTGCGCGCGCGCGACGCGGGGCTCACATCGCGGTTGGAGGACGAGTTCGCGACGCTGCGGGCCAAGATCGGCGGCGGCGCCGGCGCGGCGGAGCTCGACACGCTGCACCGCGCGCTGCTGGGCGACCTGGAGCGGGCCGAACGGGTCGTCTCGGATCGCGCGTCCGCGCCCAATCTGCTCGTCACATCGTTCCTGTTGCTGCTGCGCGAAGGGTTCGAGGCGATCCTGATCGTGGGCGCGTTGATGGCGTTCCTCGGCAAGGCCGGCGCCAGCGAGCGGCGCCACGAAGTGGTGTGGGGCGCGTGGCTCGCCGTGCTCGCGAGCGGCGTCACGGCGGTAGTGGTGGAACTGTTGTTCCATGTGTCGGCCGGCCAGCGCGAGGCGCTCGAGGGCGTCACGATGCTGATCGCCGTCCTGGTGCTGTTCTACGTCAGCTACTGGCTGCTCTCCAAGGTCGAGGCGGACAAGTGGAACGCCTTCCTGAAGAGCCGCATGACGGGCGCGCTGTCGTCGGGCTCGGGGTTGGCACTCGGCTCGGTGGCGTTCCTCGCGGTGTATCGCGAAGGGTTCGAGACGATCCTCTTCTACAAGGCGCTGCTGTCTTCCGCCGGGACCGGCGAAGCGGGCGCGGTGCTGGTCGGGATCGCGCTCGGCGCGGTGGCGCTGGTGCTGCTGTATCTCGCGATCAACCGCTGGGGCATGCGCATCCCGCTACGGCCGTTCTTCGCGGTCACGGGCGTCCTGCTCTATTACATGGCGTTCGTGTTTGCCGGGGATGGCATCAAGGACTTGCAGGAGGCCGGGATGATCGGCCTCAGGGTGATGGAGGGATGGCCGCGCGTACCGGCGTTGGGGATCTATCCCACCGCGCAGTCGCTCGCGGCGCAGGGCGTGCTCGTCGTGCTGGCGTTGATCGCGCTCGCGTGGCTGCGTGTGCGCCGCGCGCCGTCAGCCGCCGGCTGAGCTCGCCACGGGGCGCGGCGCCAGCGCCTTCACGACCTCGGCGTCGGACGCTGTCGCGCCGCGCCACCGGTTCAAGAGATACACGCCGACCAGCACGAGCCCCGCGCTCGTGGCCTGCGCCAGGGTGAACGGTCCCAGCAGGCGGTCGTCTTTGGCGCGCAGGAACTCGACCAGGAACCGCTCCAGGCCGCCCAATACCAGATACCAGCCGGTGAGCCAGCCGCTGCCGAGCGGGTGATCGCGCTGGCGCCACAACCACCAGAACACCACCAGCATCGTGATGGTCTCGTAGATCTCCGTGGGGTGTACCGCGAACACCTGGTCGAGCGGCACACCGGGCGGCAGATGTACGTGCAGCGCGGTGAGCTCGGCCCCCGTGGTGGGCGGCAGGCCCGCCGGAAACTTCATCGCCCACGGCAGCGAGCTGGGGATGCCGTAGTCGTCGTTCACCAGGAAGCAGCCGACGCGCCCGAGCGCGTACCCCAGCGCGAGCGGCGCGGCGCACAGGTCGAGCGTGAACCGGGTGGGGACCCGCTTGAGCCAGCCCAACCCCAGGATGGCCGCGGTCGCGCCGAGAAAGCCGCCGTACCACACGAAGCCGCCGCGATGAAACGGCGATTCCCCGGTGAGCGCCACGTACCAGAGCTTGGCGCCGATCAGCCCGCCGATCACGGCCGCCATCACGATGTCGGCGGCGTATTCCGGGTTCAGCTGGCGGCGCTGCAGCTGCAGCTGGATGGCCCAGCCGGCCATCAGGAACGCCACCATCATCATCACGCCGTAGCCCGTGAGATCGAAGTTGCCGATGACGGGCCAGCGGCCGAGGTGCAGGACGAACGGGTAGACGGTCATGACGTGTGGGGTGTGGGGTGCGGGGTTCCAACGGGTTCGAGGCCCGGCAGCGGCAAGTCGGCGCGCGCGTCGAGCGTGAAGTCACTGCGCTCGCCCTGCTGCAGCCGGTACCAACCGGCGCGGGCGATCATGGCGGCGTTGTCGGCATTGAGCCGCGGGCTGGCGACGGCGACGCGCGCGCGGCCCTTGAGCCGCGCGGCGGCGAGCGCGGACAGGGCCCGGCTGCACGCTACACCGCCGCCCAGCACCGCGGTGGTGTAACCGGTCGCGGCCACGCCGCGCTCCAGCTTGGTGACGAGCACGTCGAGGACGGCGTCCTGAAATCCGCGCGCGATATGCGGCCGGTCGACCGCGAGATCGCGACTCTGGCGCACGGCGTGCAGCACCGCGGTCTTCAATCCCGAAAACGAGAACTCGAAGCCCTGCTCCTTCATGGGGCGGGGGAACGTGAAGCGCGCGGGATCGCCGTCACGCGCCAGCCGCTCGATCTCGGGTCCGCCGGGATATCCCAGGCCCAATAGCGTGGCGACCTTGTCGAAGGCCTCGCCGGCCGCGTCGTCGCGCGTCTGGCCGAGCAGGCGGTAGCGGCCCCAGGCCGGCACGTCGAGCAGCAGGGTGTGCCCGCCCGACACGAGCAGCGCGACGAACGGCGGTGCGAGCGCCGGATCTTCCACGGCGGGCGCGAACAGATGACCCTCGAGGTGGTTCACACCGATGAGCGCCAAGTCGCGCGCGTAGGCGAGCGTCTTGGCGTACACGACGCCCACGAGCAGCGCCCCCACCAGGCCGGGCCCCGCCGTCACGGCGACGGCGTCCACGGCGTCGAGCTGCAGACCGGCCTGCGCCAGCGCCCGATCCACCACGGCCGGCAACGCCGCGAGGTGGGCGCGGCTCGCCAGCTCGGGCACCACGCCGCCGAAGACCTGATGGATGTCCTGCGACAGAATGACGAGGCTGGCGAGCTCGGGGGCGCGGCCGCCGCCCGCCACCAGCACCGCGGCGGACGTTTCGTCGCACGACGTTTCGATGCCGAGTACGACGTCAGTCACGATCGATCACTTGGGCCGGCGGCGCAGCACCACCGAATCGGGCACTGTGTGCGCCAGCACGCTGCGCGGCGCCACCACGGTCAGCTTCATGTAGACGCCGTCTCTCACGGGGCCGCGCGCGTGCGCGATGACCTTCACGCTGTCGCGGGTCAGTCCCTGTACGACTTCCTGCGCGCCGCGCACCACGACCGCCACGCGCGCCGGAATCACCACGAAGCCCGCGATCCCGCCCGCCCCGGTCTCGACGGGAATGCCGGCAAACGAGCGCTCGGCCACGGATCCCAGGTCGCCCGAGATCTCGACCGTCTTGGGCGTGACCCGCACGATGCCCAGGATGCTCGTATCGATCGCGACCGTGCGCGTGAACGGGCCGTCCACGTTGGAGACCTCGGTCGGCACCGTGGTGAGGGACTCGACCAGCGCGAGGCTCTGTCCCGGACCGATCACCGTCGCCTGGCTCGGCGTCACCGACAGGCCGCCGCGCAACGTGTAGCCCGACTCGGCCTGGATGCTCACCACCGGCACGACGCGCACGATCTTCTTGCTCACGCTGTCGAGGCGCACGGTGATCTCGCGCGGCGTGATGTCGGTGACGACCACGTCGGCGCCCTTGGGCACCGGGACGTCGCTGGTGGCGAGCTGCAGGGTCCACTGCGTCGCCGTCATGGTGTCCGGGACGGCCTTGGTGATCACATGCTGCAGCGTCCGCAACTTCAGCAGCTCGCTGCCGCGCCCGGATACGACCACCGCGATGGGCGGCAGCGCGGCCTGTAACGTGCGGCCGGGCGGCAGCTCGAGCACGAGGCGGGCGGCGAAGGATTGGGTGATCGGTTGTTGCAGCGCCACGGCGACGTACAGCATGAGCGACAGGAACAGGGCCGCCAGCTTGATGGGCCAATTCCGCGTGACCAGCAGTGTGAGCCTATTGGCCATGGGTGAGCCGTTCGATGAGCGTTTCGTTCACCGGGCCGTCCCATTCGGCGGCCCCGATCACCTTCTTGACGATGATGCCGTCCCGGTCGATCACGAAGCTCTCCGGCACGCCCGTGGTCTGATAAATCTGCTGGATGTCGCCCGACTGATTGTGCAGGATCTGGAACGTGAGACCGAGATTGCGCGCGAAGGCCGTCACGACCGAATCGCCGTCCACGTCGATGCTCACCGACACGACCTGGAAATCGGTGCCGCCGAGTTTCTTGTGCAGGCGCTCGATCGCCGGCATCTCGACGCGGCAGGGCTGGCACCAGGTCGCCCAGATATTGAGCAAGATCACCTTGCCCTTGTAATCCGCCAGCGTGGTGGCGCGGCCGTTGGCGAGATCCACCGCGTGGAAGTCCGGCGCGCGCGAGCCCACCTCGAGCAGGTTCATCTGCGGGCGGATCTTGATCACCAGCGCCACGACGAACACCAGTGCCATCGCGCCGCTCGCGATCGCGACCCATTGCTGGCGATTGGTCATACGGTCACGAGGCAGCGGCGCCGCAGCTCGCGTACCTCACGCGCGGGATCCGCGCTGCCGAAGACGGCCTGACCCACCACGAACGTGTCGGCCCCGGCGCTGTGCGCCTGGCCGATGGTCTGCGGCGTGATGCCGCCGTCGACCTCGAGATAGGCGCGCGACCCGCGCGCCGCGAGCAGCTCGCGCGCACGGCGGATCTTGTCGTCCGAGCCGGGCAGGTACGTCTGGCCGCCGAAGCCCGGGTTCACCGTCATGATGAGCAGCAGGTCGAGCTCGGCCACCGCGTCTTCCACCAGCGCCAGCGGCGCCGCCGGGTTCAGGGCGAGGCCGGCCAGCATACCGCGCTCCTTCACGGCCGCGATCTGCCGCTGCACGTGGCGGGTGGCGTCGGGGTGGAACGTGAACACGCTGGCGCCGGCGTCGGCGAACGGCGCGATGTACTTCTCGGGCTCCACCACCATCAGGTGTACGTCGAGCGGCTTGTCGGTCAGTTTGCGCAGCGCCGTGACCATGCTCGCGCCGAAGCTGATGTTCGGGACGTAGACCCCGTCCATCACGTCGACGTGCACCCAGTCGGGGCCGCCCGCGAGCGCCTGCGCGACGTGCTCGCCCAGGCGCGTGAGGTCGGCCGCCAACACACTCGGCGCGATGCGGATGCCGTCGCTCATTGCGGGCTCCGGGCCACCACGATGTCCACCACCGCCCCCGCCGGTGCGAGCGTGCCCGCCGCCGGGGTCTGGGCCACCACCGTGCCGGGATTCGCGTCCGCGGTGCGGCGCCGCGTCACCGAGCCCAGCGCCAGGCCGCTCTCCTCCAGCCGGCTGCGCGCGTCGGCGATCGCCATGTTGAGCAGGTCGGGTACCGGAATCGTGGCTTCGCCGCGGCTCACCACCAGGACGAGCCCGGTGCCCGGCGCGAGCAACGAGCCCGCGGGCGGACGGGTCATCGCGGCGACACCGGGCGGCGTGCGCGGCACCTGCACCGACTCCACTTGCGCCACCGTCAGGCCGGCCGCGGTCAGGAGCTGCTGCGCCAGCGTGGCGGCGAGACCGCTCACGTCCGGTACCGGAATCTTGGACGGCCCCGAGCTCGACACCAGCGTGACCTTCATACCCTCGGGCGCGATCACGCCCGGGGGCGGATCCTGCCAGATCACGGTGCCCGCGGGCGCCGTCGCGTGGGTTTCGCTGCCGCCGTCCTGCACCTGCAGGTGCAGCGACGTGAGCTGGCGCTGGGCGTCGGCCGCCGGCAGCCCCAGCAGCCGCGGCACCACCTGCTGGCCGCGCAGAATCGGCGCGGGGAAGAGAATGAAGAACGCGATCAAGTAGCCCGCGAGCGCGGCGCCGCCGATGTACAGGGTCCAGCGCGACACGCGGTTGCGGTCGACCCAGGCCGGCGCGCGCCAGTCGTTGAGCGGCGGGATGTGGCGGCGGACGCGCATCAGTGGTCCCGCACGAGGCGCGCGGCGAACGCGCCGTCCATGCCGTGACGCTGCGGCAGCGACTCGAAGTCGCCCGCGGGCGTCAGCAGCTCCGCCGGCACCGCTCCCGCCACGGGGGCGCGCCGGAACGTCGGATGGCGCTCGAGAAACGCATTCACTTGATCGCCGTTCTCCTCGGGCTCGAGCGAGCAGGTCGCGTACACCAGCGCACCACCGGGCCGCACCAGCGCGGCGGCGGCGTCCAACAGTCGCGCCTGTCGCGCCGCGGCGCGCGTGATCGTGTCCGGCGTGATGCGCCACCGCGCGTCGGGATGCCGCGCCATGGTGCCGGTGGCCGTGCACGGGGCGTCTACCAGGACGGCGTCGAACGCCGCGCCGGCAAACGGCGCCGCACCAAGATCAGCCAGCACGACGCGCGCCGCCACTCCCGCGCGGACCAGGGTTTCCGTCAGGCGGGCCAGCCGCTCGCGCCGGGCCTCACCCGCCAGCACCCGCGCGCCGCGGGCGGCGAGCAATACCGCCTTGCCTCCCGGGGCGGCGCAGGCGTCGTACACCAGAGATCCCGCGTCGGGACTCGCGAAGCGGCAGACCAGCGCGTGGGCGGCGTCCTGCACGATGAAGGCGCCCTCGGCGAACCCCGGGAGCGCGGGCGCGCGCAGCGTGTGGGCCGCCCCTTCCTTATAGACGTGCAGCCCGGCCCCAAACGGCGCGTTTTCTACCCCGCACCCCGCGCCCCGGAGTGCCGTCGCGAGGCGTGTCTCGTCCCAGCGGACCGGCTGCAGAATCAGCGCGGGCCGGGCGTCGTTCCAGGCGACGAGCCGTTCGGTCTCCGCCGCGCCGAAGCGCGCGCGCCAGCGCGCCGTGAGCCAGCCCGGATGACTGTGCGTCTCGCGATCGGGGAGTTGGGGACGCTCGCGCGTGAGGTCGCGCAGCGTGCGATTGACGTAGCGCGCCGCCGCGTCGCCCGCGGTTTCACGCGCCAATGTGACACTGGTCGAAACGGCCGCGTACGACGGCACGCGCGACAGGGCGGTCAGCTGATAGGTGCCGAGTCGCAGGATGTCGTGCAGCCGCGGATCGGCGCGGGAGAGATCGAGCGTGCGATCGAGCGCGGCCTGGCGGCGCAACACACCCGCGGCGAGCTCGTAGGCCAGGCGCCCGTCGCGGTCGGCGAGCCCCACGAGCGCCTGGTCGCGGGCGGCGCCAAAGGTCGCGCCCGTGCGCACGGCGGCGAGCAGGTGCAACGCCGCGCGCCGCGCCGCGGTGGCGTCCTTAATCCAGCATCCCTTCGACGGGTGACGACGGCACCGCCACCTCACGCTTGGGCATGCGGCCCGCCAGGAACGCGGTGCGCCCGGCCTCGACCGCGAGCCGCATGGCGTGCGCCATCGCGACCGGATCGCGCGCGGCGGCGAGCGCCGTGTTCATCAAGATCCCGTCCACGCCTTGCTCCATGGTGACGCAGGCATCGGACGCCGTGCCCACGCCCGCATCGACGATCACGGGCACGTGGAGCCGCCGCTTGATGATCCGCACGTGGAACGGATTGAGCAGGCCCAGTCCCGAGCCGATGGGGGAGGCGAGCGGCATCACGGCCGCGGCGCCCGCATCCTCGAGGCGGAGTGCCGTGATCAGGTCCTCGTTGGTGTAGGCGAGAACGTTGAACCCTTCCTTCGCCAGGATGCGCGTGGCCTCGAGCGTGCCCGCGACGTCGGGCAGCAACGTCTCCTGATCGCCGATCACTTCGAGCTTGACGAAATCGTTGAAGCCGGCTTCGCGCGCCAGCCGCGCGTAACGCACCGCGTCCTCCGCGGTGTAGCAGCCCGCCGTGTTGGCGAGCAGGAACCAGCGCTTGGGGTCGATGTGGTGGAGGATGCTCTCGTCTTTGGAGCGGTCGAGATCCACGCGCCGCACGGCGACGGTGACGACCTCGGCGCCCGACGCCTCGATGGCGCGCAGCATCTCGTCGTTGGAGCGGTACTTGCCCGTGCCCACGAGCAGGCGCGAGTGGAACACGCGCCCACCGATGGTCAGGGGAATGTCCTTCACGACTTCCAGTGCCGTCGTCATGGCGTCACCCTCCACCGACGAAATGCACCAGCTCGACGGCGTCGCCCGGAGCGACGCGCACGTCGCCCAACGCCGGGCGGCGCACGATGTGGCGGTTGTGCTCCACCACCACGGCGCGCGGGTCGAGCTCCAGCGCGGCCAGCAGCTCGAGCAGCGACGCGCCGCTCGCCACCGCGTGCGGCTCGCCGTTCACCACGATCTGGATTGTCTCACTCATGCGGTCAATCTTTCGAGCACCTGTTGGGCCGCCGTGTCGGGCTCCAGCGCGTCCCACAAGCCGCGAATCGCGGCGACGCCGTATGCACCCGCGGCGCGTACTGCCGCCACCCGCTCCGGCGTGATACCACCGATCGCCACGACCGGCAGGCCCAGCGCCGCGATGTCGGCGAGTCCCGACAATCCCAGCGGTGTCCGCTCGGGATGGCTCGCGGTGGGGAACACGGTCCCTGCCAAAAGATAGTCGGCTCCGGCGGCTTGCGCGGCACGGGCCTCGTCCAAGTCGTGGACGGACACGCCGATCCACCATTCGGGCTCGAGCCGCCGCGCGTCTTCGGGCGTGAGGCCACCACGGCCCAGCTGCACACCGGCGGCGGGAATGGCGAGCGCCACGTCGAGACGGTCGTTCACGAAGAGGCGGGCGGGGCGCTGCGCGGCGAGCCGGGCGGCAAGCTCGAAGTGCTCGGCGCCGCTCAGCGCGTGGCCGCGGGCGTGGAAGGCGAGGGCGGCGCCTGCGCCCGCGGCGAGGTCGGCGGCGGCGCGATCGAGATCGGCCCGCCGGGCGACGCGCTCATCGGTGATGGCGTGCACGCGCGGCAGCGGCGGTCTCACGTGAACCGCCGACCCACGGCCACGCCGCGGCCGCGCACCCAGTCGGCGGCCGCCATGCGCGGTTTCCCCGCGGGCTGGACTTCTTGCACCGCCACCGCTCCGCCCCCTGCGGCGATCAGCAGGCGGCCGTCGGCCGCCAGCACTTCGCCTGGGCTGCCGGTGCCTGCGGCAGGCTGGGCGCGGAATAGCTTGATCTCTTGTCCTTCCAGCTCGGCCCACGCGCCGGGGCGGGGGTCGAGCGCCAGGATTTTACGGACGACGGTGCGCGCCGGCTCGCTCCAGTCGATGCGCGCAATGTCGCGCGTGAGTTTCGGTGCGAACGTGGCGTCGGCGTCTTTCTGCGGTACGGGTTTGAGCATGTCGGCTTCGAG
>DATLWA010000001.1:0-2139 GCA_035576905.1 Gemmatimonadales bacterium | reverse complement strand
GCCGAACTCCACCACCTGCATGCGGACCGCGAGCTTCGCCATCTACCGCGAGCCACCCGGGGCGGGAATCAGGACGATCTCGCTGTCGCTCGGCAGATGCAGCCCGAGCCGCGCCTGCGCGCGCGGCACGAGCACGGCGCGGCTTTGCGCCGTGCGGATGCGGCGCTCCAGGTCCGCGCGGTGCCCTTCGAGATTGGCGCGTCGGGCCCGCAGGTCGGTGAGCTCGCGCGCGGCGCGGATGGACGCGGTCTGGCGCGCGTACACGATCCACGTAGTCGCGAGAAAGGCCACGAGCCAGACGGCCACCCAGTGGCGGCCCTTAATCATCGGGCGCCACCTCGAAGGCCCGGAGACCGGCGGACCGGGCGCGCGGGTTGTCGCGCACTTCGCTGGGCGCGGGACGGATCGGCTTCTTCGTGAGCACGCGACCGAGCGGACGGCCGCGACACGTGCACACCGGCTGCCCGGGCGGGCACACGCAGGAGCGGCTCCATTCGCGGAACGCGTTCTTGACGATCCGATCCTCGCCCGAGTGGTAGGTGATCACGGCCAGGCGGCCGCCGGGTTGCAGCGTCGCGCGCAGCGCGGGCAGCGCGAGCTCCAGCTGCTCGAGCTCCTGATTGACCACGATCCGCAGCGCCTGGAACAGGCGCGCGAAATCGGCCGGTCCCGAGCGCGGGCCCCGCGCCTCGCGAATCGAGTTCACGAAATCGTCGCTGGTCGCGAACGGCGCCGTGGCGCGCCGTCGCACGATCGCGCGGCCCAGGCGTCTGGCGCGCGGTTCATCGGCGAGATCCTTGAACGCGTCGGCGAGCCGCCCTTCGGGCCATGTGTTGAGCACGTCCGCGGCGGTCACGCCGCGTCCCGCCGCCATCCGCATGTCGAGCGGCGCCCCGGGACGAAAGGTAAACCCCCGGGCGTCGGTATCGAGCTGGTGCGAGGAGACCCCGAGGTCGAGCAGGATGCGGTCGGGGTGGAAGGTTTCGATCGTGCCCAGCACCTTGGCCGTGCCGAACGCGCCGGTCGAGTAGCGGATGCCCGTCTCGCCCAGCTCCGCGCGGGCGGCGGCGATCGCCTCGGGATCGCGGTCCACGGCGAGCACCTCGGCGCCGGCGGCGCGCAGCAGGGCGGCGTGCCCGCCCCCGCCCACCGTGGCGTCCACGGCGCGGCGGCCGCCTTCCGCCCAGGCCCGCACGGCGCCGGCGAGAACCGGGACATGGTACGTGGCCGTGATGCTCCCTTTCCAGAAAGCGAAAGCCCCGCCTGCCGTGGCAGACGGGGCCGGATGCGTCGTCCCGCGAGGCGGGTTCAGGCGGGGCTGACGGGGCTCGAACCCGCGACCTCCGGTGTGACAGACCGGCGCTCTAACCAGCTGAGCTACAACCCCCTGCGACGGAGGGTGGCAATATAGGCCGGCGCCGGAGTCAATTCAATGGTTCAGAAATTCTTGCACTTGAAGGCCTGCTTCACCTTCAGCATGGCCTCCTGGTATTTCGCGATGCCGTCCTCGAGTTGCTTGACGAATACCGGCGACACGCGCATGCCGAGATCCATCGCATCCTTGCTCCGCTTGATGCGCTCGTTGATCCCCTTGGCCTGTTCGCAGCTCTTGGACTTCGTCATCACGGTATAGGGGCCACTCAGCGTCTGCAGCGACGCGAGGCCATACCAGAAGCTCGCCTGGATCCGAATCTGCTGGCGCGGCCCGGCCGTGTCCGCCGGCGTCTTGGGCGTGAGCGCCGTGAGGAGCTGATCGAGCCAGGTGTAGGCGTGATCGTACGCGCCCGCTTGCGCGATCTTCGACGCGCCCGTGAGCATGATGACCATTGCATTCAGGCGCTGGGTGGAGTCGCTCGAGGCGAGCGCGCGGTCGATGTAGACTTTCGCCGAGTCGACGCGATCGGCGAACGCGCTGCGAAACACCCGCAACTGTGCGGTGTCGCCCTTCAACTTGTTCGCCTGTGCCGTGTCCCACGTCGTGCCGTCGACGATGGCCTTGGCGACGAGCAGCGCGTTGCTGATGTCGTTGGGATCCAGCGCCAGGGACTGCTTGTACGCCCAGAGCGAGGAGTCCTTCTGGCCCTTGAGGTCGAACGCGGCGCCCAGCGTCTTCCAGAACGCAGCGGACTTGCCGAAGTG